>JAKEEQ010000021.1 GCA_022616515.1 Chloroflexota bacterium
ACCCGGCTCAATCGTCTTGAATTTGACCTTATTCCTATCCAGCTTCACTTCGCGCCCTTATTATCTTAAAAGTGTCCCTCCGCCAGCCATTCATGGGGGAACTTTTAAGGCAAGTTCTCGGCGCTATAAGTTCCCTCTCCTCTTCTCCCCATAAATGGGGAGAAGTCGCACTAGCGACAGAGGGGATGGGAGGGTTAGAGAGGGGAGAAAATGTTTATTCTCTCCGATGCAATTCACATTTTGCGTATAATATATGTTACCTGATGGTCACATGTCAAGGATTTTACATTACTTTCAATTTTTAAGCATACGTTGCCAAAATTCTACATTTTTGAGGAATTTTGGGCGAATAGCGTTTCTAAATTGCGGTATCAAAATGCTTTGTGAGAATTGACTAAAGGGTATAACTACAGATTGTGCATAATATCCCAAACTGACTTTCATTTTTTAAGGTAAGGTCTGTTATCGTACATTTGCGGTCTGTAGTGAGGTTTCTATGTTTACGAAAGAAGAAGTCCTTAAAGACATTGAAGAGCAGGGTATAGAACTTATCGACCTACAATTTACCGACATTCTGGGCGTCACCAAGAGCGTCACTATTGCAGCACGCCATCTCGATGATTCCTTTGAGCGCGGTACCTGGTTCGATGGGTCTTCTATTTACGGTTTTGCTCGGATTCAGGAATCCGACATGGTCCTGATGCCGGATCCGGCAACCTACCGTGTTCTTCCCTGGGTACACGAACCACCATTTCGTGCCCGTATTATCTGTGATGTGTTGACGGCTGAACTCGAACCGTTCCCCGGTGACCCGCGCGGCGCATTGAAACGTGCGCTGGCGAAGGCCGAGAGCATGGGCTTCACCGCCTACAATGTTGGCCCGGAATTGGAATTTTTCCTGTTCCGCAAGATGAACGGTGCGGATACATTAAGGGCCGTTCCTCACGACATCGGCGGCTACTTTGACTTCAGCCCCGGCGATGAGGCCGAACGGGTTCGCAGCGAAATCATTTCGGCACTGGAAAATCTCGAAATCGAAGTGGAAATGAGTCACCACGAGGTCGCTATTGGGCAGCATGAGATCGACTTCCGTTATGCCAATGCCCTGCAAAGTGCCGACAACGCCATTACCTTTAAGATGGCCGTCAAAGGTATCGCCTCCCAGCACGGCCTGTTCGGAACGTTCATGCCCAAGCCTATTCTTGGTGAAAACGGCAGCGGTATGCACTGTCACCAGAGCCTTGAGACAGCCAATGGCAACGCCTTCTATGACAGCGATGCGCCGTATAAACTGAGCGAAGTTGCTACCCAATTTATGGGCGGTCTGTTGACCCACGCCCGTGCTTTGAGTGCCGTTGTTGCCCCGACCGTCAACAGCTATAAGCGTTTGACACCCGGTTATGAAGCCCCGGTTTATGTCTGCTGGGCACAACGCAACCGCAGTGCCCTGATCCGCGTGCCGCGTTATTCGCCGGGCCGCGAACAGAGTACCCGCGTTGAACTGCGCTTCCCCGATCCCAGCGCCAATCCCTATCTGGCCTTTGCCGCGATGCTGACCGCCGGTCTGGACGGCATCGACAACGCCATTGATCCGGGCGATCCCATCAGCGAAGATGTCTTTGAATGGACACCCGAAGAGCGTGAAGCGAAGGGTGTTGAGACACTGCCGGGTTCACTGCGTCAAGCACTGGAGGCACTGGCCGAGGACGATGTGGTCAAGGGTGCGCTCGGTGAGCATATCTATGAAGCCTATGATCGTGCCAAGCGTGCCGAATGGGAAGAATACCGCATTCATGTTTCCGATTGGGAACTGAATCGTTACCTGGAGTCCATCTAGACTTTTCAGGTACCACTCCCGATGCAAAGCGGCGGGCTGCTGTAGGTCCGCCGTTTTTTGTTACCCACCATAAAATCTGATTTTGGCGGCGGTCGTAAGCGTGGCGAACCAACTGCGCAAACAGTAATTGTGATGGTCAATGATTTGCAGCGCCGTCAGCGACCCGGTATCCCATGTGCTGTGGGCATCGCTGATAAGCGTCACATCATAGCCCATGCTGGCCGCGCGGCGGGTGGTCGTATCCACGCAAAACTCCGTTTGAATGCCACAAATGACCAGTTTCTGCACCCCGCGCCGGGCCAATTCTGCCTGTAGCATCGTGCCCATAAACGCATCCGGTGTCGTTTTCTGGAAGCGCAGGTCGTCCGGTTCGGGTGCGATGTCCGGGTGAATTTGCCATGCCGCCGTGCCTTTTTCGACCGGGTGGCCGGACGAACCGTTGTGCTGCACATATATCACCGGAACAGAGTCTTTCCGTGCCTTCTCGATCAACATCCTGACATTATGCAGTAAGCGGTCACCGTTGCTCACCGGCGGGATTTTAGGACTGTTGAACATGCCGACCTGAACATCGATTACGAGGAAGGGCTTGTGTCAAGATGTTGTCCTTTCATATCAAAACTTTCGTCATTGTAAATAACGGTGTTCCATCCAGATCATGGGGGTCGCTATCGTTACGTTGAAAACCAAAGCGTTCATAGGTTCGGATTGCGCCGAGAAGGAATGGTGTGGTGCTCAAAATTAAATATCGATAGCCATTGCCCGCTGCCCAGTTTTCAACCGCTTCTAACAGCATGTTTGCTATTCCCTTTCCGCGCGATGTGGGTAGTACCGCCATGCTGCGTACATATAATCCCTCGCTTTTGCCAACGACTGACACGGTGCCAACAACAATCCCATCCGATGTTGCCACCCAAATCGGCCCTTCGTCCAGTCTACGAAGGATTATTTCGCTGGAAGGTGTGGTCGCCGTAAATGCTGCCGGGGTGTACAGAGCCTCAAATTCAACAAACGACTCATGCAGCACTGACGCGATGGCTATCGCGTCCTCCGGGATGGCTAATCGAATGTGGATGTCAGATTGATCCCTATCGTCTTCCATTGAACGCCCGACCTGTACCCCAACCAATTACCTGAAGCGTTTGCGTCAAGATATAGTCCTTTCATAAACTACTGAACCTCTAAAAGATAGATAGTGCCATCAAGTGTAGCCGCAGCGATGGTTGAGCTATCATTTGACCAACCAATCGCCATGACCCAATCGCCAAAGTCGGTAAACGCTGTAATCAATACCCCTTCCGGCGTCCAGACCATGACATTGGTCTCCTCGCCACCAGCCGTTGCCAGCATCGTACCATTAGGACTCCAGGCGACACCATTCAAAAACGAATATACGGGACTTCCCCTGAAGTATTCATCCAGTTCAAACACGATTTCGGACGTCTCATAATCCCACACCCAGACCGGACATGGCCCAAACTGGTAGCAGATGCCCCCGGCAAATAAACCTCCATCTGTGTTCCATGATGCTTCTGGTAATCCGTACACATCCACCTCTTCTGGCAAGTCTCTCCTTGAGATCAATTCAAGCTTCTCCAAATCCCAGATTGAAACATGAGCCTCATCAATAACAGCCAGTCGATTCTCGTGCAACAACAATATATCTTCATCATCGGCATCATCAATGGTCAGTTGCTCCGTATCTTCGACCATGTCCCACAGTACAATCTCGTTGTCACCGATTGCTTCATAATTGAGGATAGGCATGATGGGTGTGCCCGGCACCGCAATCGTGAATCGCGAATCTGAGTGATATGTGTAATCAAGCGACGGGCCATTGTCTCCCATCGTCCACACGAAGACCTCTGGTGTCGAGTCGCCTCGGTCACTGTGAAATGACGCCATCAACATATCGCCCGTCTCACTCCATGCCAGATTGCTGATCATGTTTGCGTTTGAGACTGGAAGCATATATTCAACGTCGCCAGTATCAACATTCCACAGCTTTATCCATTTGAACTGCTCAGCGTTTTGATCAATCGCTATCAGGTTTCCGCCCGGCTGCCACGCAATAAAATCACCATATGTAGAATGCTTTTGGAAATAATGTTCCTGTCGATTTTCGTCTAGATTCCATGCTCTTATGCCTGCTGACCAATCGACGGTATACACCAAATTGTTATCGGCGTCCCATGTGAAACTCTGCAAAGGAGGCAAATCCGGGATGTCAGTTGATTTTGATGACTTTTCGCTGGCAATATCCCAGATAACTATCTTGCTATCACCTGTAAGCAATGCAAGCTGGTTACCACTGGTGTTCCAGTCGATTTCCACTACAGGAATCTCTGTTGCAATTGTCATTTCCTTGCGTGCCGTTTTTGTATCCCAAATATCAATTACATTTTCTGTGGTGATTGTTGCCAGCTTGCTGTTTTGAGATTTGAAAGAGTACGGTTCAAAATAAGTGAGTCCTGTATTTAGCTCAGTGATCTCCTGAGAAATAAAATTCCATGTTTCAAAATCGCTTGCGAAATTTTTGTATAGGACTGTATTTTCATCTGACCAGAAAAGATCAGTTATGGAACTTGCGAGAACTAATTCTGAGACTGCCATTTGGGATTCGATATCGATGATAACAATCCTGTCTTTTCCGTCATCAATATTTACCGCGAGAAACTGTTCATCGGGACTCCATGCTACCAAGAAATAACTCGTTTCAGAGTCAGTCTCTTCAAACAACTGAATGTATTCCTGCTGCTCGACATCAAAAACGTACAAATTCCCATTCCTCTGCCGCACTGCAATCTTGTCCCCGTCGTTACTCCACTTTGCGACAGAAATATCCAGTACCTGATCGTAATGCCCTAATACTTCAAAATCCTCGGCATAGTGCCACAGGCCCAGACTGCCTGCAACAAGGAGTGTACCATCCTTCGGATGACGATCTAAGCTGCTGATAGAGCCATGTCCTAGAGTGGTAGGAGAGCTTTGTAAATAGGAATGAGTCGGGGTAGTGTCGATTCTCAGTGATACTGCAATAATCAGGCAGATAACTATTTTCTGGAGCAATTTCATGTGTATGCAAGCCCTCAATTTTACAGTTTGCTGATACCAATATTATCGCATTATGACAACAAAAAATCGCCCGACGGCTGCCGGGCGACTGATTGTGCTGTTACACGGTCTGAGGGCGATGGACTTTCCGCTCCTCATCACTAATCCGGTGCAGAAACGGCTTGGAGAGTTCCGCGACAATCGTCGGGATAATCGCCAGCACGGTCAGCAGCACCCAGTGCATCAGGTTGAGCGTGGTCGCCTCAAAGACATCTTGCAGGAAGGGCACGTATACCACCAGTATCAGGCCAATAGCCGATGTGACAAAGGCGTACTGCATGTATTTGTTGGTGAACAGGCCGATGCGGGCTATCGTGAATATCTCCGAGCGCGAACTGTAGGCGCGATACAGTTGGCTGAAGGACAGCGTCAGAAAGGCCAGTGTGCGGGCCAGCTCAGTGCTTGGCTCAATGTCCAGAAAGCCAATCGTAACATCCCCGTGCCCGATGGCGAAGGCCAGCAGTGTGACCGCCGTCATGATGATCGTCTGAATCGCCATGCCATATTGCATCACCTTATTGATGATCGGTTCATCCGGCGAACGCGGCGGCTGATCCATAATGTCCGGGTCGCCTTTTTCCACCCCCAGCGCCAGTGCCGGAGCGCCATCCGTCACCAGATTGAGCCACAACAGTTGAATAGCAGTCAACGGTGTGGGCCAGCCCACCAGCGTCCCAATAAATATTGTAGCAATTTCGGACAGGTTACTGCTGAGCAAGAAGTAAACGAATTTGCGGATGTTGGCGTAAATGACACGGCCCTGTTCCACCGCCGCAATGATGCTGGCGAAATTGTCATCGGTCAGGATCATATCGGCGCTTTCTTTGGATACATCCGTGCCGGTGATGCCCATCGCCACACCGATACTGGCCCGTTTGAGGGCAGGCGCATCATTAACGCCGTCGCCAGTCATGGCAATCACATGATTTTTGGCGCGGAAAGCCTCCACAATGCGTACCTTGTGACTGGGCGATACTCGCGCAAAGGCATCCGTTTCATCCAGTTTGCTGGCGAGTTCTTCATCGCTGAAGGTGTCGATTTCGGCCCCGGTGATGACCTGTCCGCCCGGTCGCAGCAAGCCGATTTCCTCAGCAATGGCTCTGGCCGTATCGGGATAATCGCCCGTCACCATCACGGTCTTGATACCCGCCGAACGCGCCTGAGCAATCGCTTCTCTCACCTCTGGTCGTGCCGGGTCACGCAGGCCAATCAGACCCAGCAGGGTTAGATTGGTTTCAATCGTCTCCGGCGTAATCTCAGCAGGGAGTTCGGGCAGAATCTTCTGGGCTACAGCCAGCACACGCAGCGCCTGGCTTGCCATCAGTTTGTTCTTTTCCAGAATGTTATCGCGGCGTTCCGGGGTAATCTCAACTGGCTTGCCATTTTCGTAAATCGTATCGCACAGATTGATGACAATATCGGGCGCACCTTTGACAAATACTACATAATCACCGTTGTCTGGCTGTTTATGGATAGTGCTCATGCGCTTGCGATCAGATTCAAAGGGGATTTCATCGACACGTGGATATTGGTCTTCAACCTCTTTACGCCAGAATCCAGCTTTGGCTGCCGCTACCACCAGCGCCCCTTCGGTAGGATCACCCACCATTCGATAGTGGCTGGGATTGTTTTTGTCGTTTTCCAGCCGCGCATCACTTGCCAGCAGTGCGCCGCGTAAAATCTGCTCGACTTCCAGCCAACTATGCGGGTCTTTTTCCCCTTTCTCATAGAGGAATTTGCCTGTCGGTTGGTAGCCTTCACCGCTCAGTTCAAGACGTTGACCAGCGACATAAAGCTGCACTGCCGTCATCTCATTTTGCGTCAGTGTTCCGGTTTTGTCAGAAGCTACGGCGGTGGCGCTGCCGAGCGTCTCTACCGCAGGCAAACGGCGGATGAGAGCATTGCGCTTGATCATTTCGCGCATTCCAATGGCAAGATTAATCGTCACCACAGCGGGTAAACCTTCTGGCACGGCGGCAATCGCCAGCGAAACCGCCACAATGAAACTCTCGCGAATGGCTTCGACCATATCCTCATCATGCCGCACGGCCTGATAGACTCCCAGCAAAAAGACCAGTCCACAGATAAACAGTGCAGCAATGCTCAATACCCGTCCAAGCTGGTTCAAGCGCTGTTGGAGCGGTGTTTCTTCTTCTTCCGTGCTCTGGATGATTTCCGCGATTTTGCCGATTTCGGTATTCATACCGGTCGCGACCACGACCCCCGCACCACGCCCATAGGTGACAATGGTGCTCATATAGGCCATATTTTTGCGATCACCCAGGACGGCACTTTCCTCTACTTGTGCGTCTGCTTTCTTATCAACCGGCACGGACTCTCCGGTCAGCGACGCTTCCTCAATTTTGAGATTGGCTGTCTCCACCAATCGCAAATCAGCGGGGATGTAATCACCCGCTTCCAGCAGCACCACATCACCCGGTACCACCAGATGGGATGGGATGGTGACCGTATTTCCGCTGCGCAAGACCTGCGCTTCAGGGGCGGCCAGTTTCTTCAGGGCCGAGAGAGCCTGCTCCGCACGCCCTTCCTGCACTAATCCTAACGCTGCGTTCAGAATGACAATCGCCAGAATGGCAATTGATTCGACCGGCGTCTCGCCTTCCAGCAGTGCCAGAATAAAGGACACCCCGGCGGCAAATATCAAGAAGAGGATAACGAAATTGTTGAATTGGGCGATGAAACGTTCGAGGAAACCGGGACGAGGAGCCTCAGCCAGTTCATTGTTGCCATACGTTTCCAGCCGTTGGATGACTTCTTCTTCGGTCAGGCCAGATTCAATATCTGTGTTCAAGCTGGCAATCGCCTCTTCAGACGACATGACATGCCATTTTTCCATTGCGCTATTTCCAGTTGCTCTGCTAGTGACTATTGTTGTGCCAATTGTAATGATAATCCGCGTGGTTGCGAATCGAAATCGCCGCCAGTCCTGATAAGTATAGGCAGACTTTGGGTTTTTGACAGACGTTTTTCCATTATAAACGGAATGGAATAAGCCGACGGCCCCAATTTTTAGGGTGCAAAAAAACCGTTTGAACCTTTCACGTCATTAATGAGTATGTGTAGGCGAAGTGTGGTATACTAGAACGCATGTTCGAGATAATCGGGGAATAGAACAGGGATTGGGATGGCGACTCCTCACATACAAATCGTTACAGCGTCTTATGATTCCGGGCATCGGGACTGGCGGATGGGTAAGGGTCCCGCGCACGTACTGGAACACGGACTAAAAGACACGCTGGTGCAAAACGGGCACTCCATATCCTCCACCGATATACAGGTTGATGTCACGGGGGAAATTGCGATTGCCTTTGGGGTGTGCCGTGCACTGGCTGAGCAGGTAAAAGCCGCCCGCGAGTCACGGGCTTTGCCTATTCTGCTGACGGGCAACTGCGGTAATGCCCTCGGCACCGTGTCAGCTTTAGGGACCGAGAAGACAGGGATCATCTGGTTTGATGCACACGGTGAATTCAATACGCCGACCACAACCCGCAGCGGCTTTCTGGATGGCATGGGTCTGGCTACAATGACCGGGCGTGGCTGGCAGGCTCTGGCTTCGACGGTTCCCGGTTTCGCGCCAGTGCCAGATGATCATATTATCTTGATTGGTGTGCGCGATCTGGACCCGGACGAGCGCAGCCTGCTTGAAAGCTCCGGTGTGATCTGTCTCAGCGTGGAACAGATACGACACGCCGGGATGCAAAATGCCCTTGCCCCACACCTTGAACGTTTGCGCCAGAAGGTTGAGCAAGTTTATGTCCATTTTGATCTGGATGTGCTCGATCCAGCGGAGGCTAAGGCGAATCAGTGGACCCCGCCGGATGGCCTGACGGTAGCCGAGGTGAAACAGGCTGTTGAGACAGTAAAGACGCAGTTTCGGGTCGCGGCGGGTGGTCTTGCCTCATTTGATCCCGACACCGATACCGATCACCGCGCATTAAACGCTGCACTCGAACTGTTCGGGACGCTGGTGCAGGTCTAACATGCTTTGACGCTCAAAATTCCCGCCTCATTTCCGGCGGATGTCTTTGTGAGATGGTGATATGATCTGAAAAATCATTGCTGTGTTTACAATCACAGAGACCTGTTATAAACTATTCACCAATATTAAAATTTAACAATAGTTCACAAAGGTCCATCTGCTGCTGGATCTCCTGCGTTGTTTTTGAGGCTGTTTATTTTTCAGCAAGATCAGGGAGATACACGTGACAGCGCTTCGAAGTTTCTATGGCAGGTACCCAAACCAGTTCTGGCTGCTCATGTTCGGTATGTTCATCGACCGCACGGGTGGCTTTATGCTCTTCACCTTCTTTACGCTCTACATCACCCAGCATTTCAATGTCGGCATGACCGAAGCCGGGATTGTGCTGCTGCTGTTTTCAGCGACGGGGCTGGTCAGCGGTACCATTGGTGGGGCACTGGTAGATCGTTTTGGGCGCAAATGGGTTGTCATTTTCGGACTGGTTGTTACCGCCACCTCCAGCCTGACAATGGCATTCATTGACGATCTCACGCTGTTTTATATCGTCGCGGCGGGACTCGGATTGCTGTCCGGCATCGGTGGGCCAGCCGTCGGGGCAATGGTGGCCGATATGCTGCCCGAAGAAAAACACGCCGATGGATTCGCCATGCTCCGTGTGGTGATTAACGTCTCGGCAATGGTTGGCCCATCCGTCGGGGCCATTCTGGCGGCAGGCTCGTTTATGTATCTCTTCTTCGGCGATGCAGTGACCAGCGTTATCACGGCTGGGGTTCTGGTCGCTTTTCTGGCAGAAACACGACCCCAGCCCGTAGAAGGTGAAGAACATCAGCAGGAAACTTTCTTACAGACATTGCGTGGCTATGGCACTGTCATCACTGACCGTCCGTTCGTTATGTTCGCCCTGATGATGCTGCTTGTGGAGGTCGTGTACATTCAGATGTACAGTACGCTGCCCGTATTCTTGCGCGATTTTCGTGAATTTCCGGGCGAGGCGTACGGCTACATCATGAGCATGAATGCCGTCATGGTCGTTACCATGCAGTTCGGTACCACTGTACTCGCCAAACGGTATCCGCCAATGCTTATGATGGCTGTTGGTGGTGTGTTTCTGGCTATTGGTTTCGGGTTGTACGGATTTGTTCATGCAACAATACTGTTCTTTGTCGCGATGGCTGTCGTAACGATTGGCGAAATGATTATCTTCCCAACGGCCCAGGCACTCGTTGCAAAACTGGCTCCGGCTCATATGCGGGGTCGCTATATGGGGTTGTTTGAGATGAGTTTCCTGATCGCCAATATGCTTGGCCCACTGATGGCAGGCATCATCATGGACGATTATCATGCGAATTACGTGTGGTATGTCGGGGCAGTACTGGCGGTGTTGTCTGCAATTGGCTTCGTGGTCCTGTACAGTCAGGTGCGCAGCGATCAGAATGCAGATGAGAAGGCGGGCGCATCCGTATCGGGCGAGGTCGCCGGGGCAGTATAACATTGAGTTTCATTCTTGCGCAGTTTGACTCGTCGTTGAATTGCGCATTTTTTTTACTTTATGCTGTCTGCTTTCGTCTGAACACCGAAAACAAAACCACCCCGACTAATGCCACCAACCCACCAGCCAGCGCAAGCTCAGGATGCCACTCTTTCTCAAAGAACGGAATCCAACTCGGCATCACGTCCCAATTCGGATCATTCGTCAGATTTTGCATATCGGAGCCATCAGGGTTGACACGAAAAATCTCTGATGTTGTTTGATTAGCTTCAGCTTGAAACACTATCCATCTGCCATCTGGTGACCAGGAAGCGTTTGAATAGATAACTGGTTGTGAATTGAGACATTCACTTGCCTCTTTGATAGTTGGCTGACCAGTTAAATTGAAAATTTGTGAACCATCTGGTCGCAACAAAAAAAGGTTATTGTAGAATTGCACCAGTACACGTTCACCGTCCGGTGCCCATCCACGCTGGTGAAACTGATATAGTCCTGAATAATCCCCATGATCGCGGACATCTTCATCTATTTCAAAAATAAGATTGTCGTGTACTTGCGGGAATTCAATAGAATGTACACCGTCAATTCCATCGTATATAAGATACTTGCTATCCGGTGACCATATAAGTGAAAACACATCATAGAGCGTGATCTGGTATGTATCTAAGGTTTGACGGTCAATAATCTTATACATGGCGCGATTCCCCTTTGGGAATATTTCGTTCCCGTTGATGCCGTATGTCAGCCAGCGCCTATCGGGTGAGAGGGTAACACCAAATGATCGGTTGCCCTTCGCATCTATACGCTCTATGTGAAATTAAAAAGCAACGTCAGCATCCCATTGAAAAGACTGAACATCAATGCTAAAGCGTGTGTACAAGATGCGTTTGAGTAAAT
>JAKEEQ010000286.1 GCA_022616515.1 Chloroflexota bacterium
GGCAGCCCGCTGGGCCAGACACGATTGCCTGTTTGCCCGCTCTTGGAGCCGCCTTATGCTTAAGTTTACACGCATGGGGACAGCATACATGCTGTCCGTCACTATAAAATCATTCATTAGTCCATATGTCACTCAGGATGAAACTATGCAAGAAGCACCACCAACCACTAGTGAAGCGCAGACTCCGCGTAGCCCTCGTCTATTTGTTTTGTCGCTCGTCATAACTGCAATCGTGTTTTTTGGGCTGGGCATGTTGGTGGATTCCACAATGCGAGACTCACGTTCGTCTTCCGATGTAGAGGTTGCGCGGGCGGTTGAAGCCACATTTATTGCCCTGACACCGACGGCCACGCCTTTCCCGACTCGGGTTCCAACGGACCAGACGCTAGCCGAGCATAACCCCTTTCTCGGAGACGACGATGCGCCAATTGTGATGGTCGAGTTTTCGGATTACCAGTGTCCGTATTGTGCACAATTCCATGCAGAGACCCCGGGACCCTTGCTGGAACGCTATGATGGCCTGCTGAAATTCGTTTATCGCGAATACCCGGTCATCGATCCCCCACTTTCCGTAGATATTTCGGTGGCGGCACAATGTGCAGGCATTCAGGATAAATATTGGGAATTTGCGGACTCGATCTGGCTCAACCAAGCCAGCCTCGCACGCCAACCAATCACGCCGGATTTACTGGTGGAATTCGCGCAAACCGCCGAGTTGGATGTTGAGGCGTTTAATGCTTGCCTTGACGATGGAACTGGCTTAAACAACGTCGTGGTGGATTATGAAGCCGGGCGCAATTATAACATCAGTGGAACGCCGGGCTTTTTCATCAACGGCAATCGTTTTCCCTTTGGTGCAGCAGCAATAGAAGTTTTCATCGAGGCAATCGACGCCGAATTGGAGCGCATGGGCATCACGCCACCGAACTGACGAGCGATTTCCCCACGCAGCATCTGTGTTGGCTGTATTCGATGCGCAGCATGAAGTATGATAAAGGGCAGGCATTATTCGTGTTGAAGAGAGGACTGAATGCTTCGCGCCCTGATTTCGCGATGGCTTGCCATGACATTGCTCGTGATCTTTACCATTAATCTGGTCACGCTGCATGCGCTGGCTGCACCCCATGCCCCCGATTTTGCGGCAATGGTGGAATTGCTCCGATGGCGCGATCCGGTCAGCGGTCAGCAGTTGAATCTACCTATTGACCGCAGTGCTCCGATTGATAAGCAAATCCGTGGATTACAAAATGTGCACGAATTGGATTTGAGCTACGATCAACTGAGTGAGCTACCCCCTGAAATTGACCAACTCACTAACCTGCGATTACTTCATGTGAGCGACAACCAACTGACTGAGTTGCCGCCTCAAATCGGGAATCTCACTAACTTGCAGAGATTATTTTTGTACGGCAATCAACTTCACGAACTACCGACGACAATTGGCAATCTCACAAACCTTCAACTGCTGTATGTGCAAGGCAATCAACTGAGCGAGTTGCCATCGGAAATTGTTGAGATGACTCATTTACGGATGCTGGATGTTGGTAACAATCAATTTACTGATCTGCAAGCGGAAATCTGGGAACTCAAGAGGTTGCAATGGCTACAATTAGAGGGCAACCAATTGAGTGAACTGCCAACCGAAATCAGCAAACTCACCAACCTACAATTCTTGGATGTTAGCGACAATCAACTGAACGAACTGCCACCCACCATCGGGGGTCTCACTAACCTGGAAGAACTGGATGTCAGTAACAATCAGTTACGTAGATTATCTTTGGAAATTGGCAATTTCAAGGATTTGTGGAGACTAGATGTCCATGGCAATCACTTAAGTCAAGTACCGCCGGAAATTGAATCGTTGCCTTATTTGATTGTTCTTAATCGTTAGCCTTCAAACATGAATTTCGTTAACTACTGTAGTACGCCCTACTCTCCCATCTCCTCAAACACGGGTGTCATATAACGCACCAGCACGTGCTGCATTTCCTCAAACACCTCATCCAGCGAGATGTCATCGGAATGATGTGCCAGACCGAGAAGCGATTTCACAACTGTCATGCAAATCAGGTTGTATTTTTTCAGTTCCTTTGGGCTGATCTGCGGGTAGGCGTTGATGAAAATCTCGTTCGTGCGCTGTGCCCACATGCCGTTGATGGGGGCCATCAATTCCTCCACCAGATTGGAGCCAGTCGAGTTGGAGAATATCGCCTGAAAGTCGCGGTTTTCGCGGATGAATTCTTTGAGTGGTAACAGGACGGCTTGCATGATCTCCTCAACGGTCATAGATGGGAACGCTTCAGCATCAATGTCGGTGTAAACCCGGCTGACATCCTCCACATATTTTTCAACCAGCGCCCGCAGGATGCCTTCTTTGTTCGAGAAAAACTGGTAGATGGAGCCAACCGATGTACCGGCGCGGGCCGCAATCTCGATGATGGTGGCGTTGTCATAGCCGACTTCGGCAAACAACTCCGATGCTGAATTCAGGATGATTTCCACCCGCTGTTTGCCACGTTTTTGCTTGGGTTCTGAACGCAATTTTTAGCCTGCCTTATTGACAATGAATTATTTATGGTGATAAAATATGAATATGAATTCATATTCATATTTTACAACAGGGAGATAGCAAATGCAAACCATGATTGCGATGGATCATCAAGAACATCTATTCCGAAATGAACTGCTCGTTCAGGGGGCGAAAATCGTCACCTATGAGCGTGGTCAGGGCACGCCCGCCCTGCTGCTGCATGGCGCACCGGATACGCATGAGATGTGGGTGCCCGTCGTAGAGCGGCTGAATGAAACTATCCGGGCCATCATGGTCGATCTACCGGGCTTCGGCGAATCCACCCTGCCCGCTGATTTTGACCTCAGTCTGGACAACATGGCGGATTTCGTCCGCGATTTGATAACGGCGCTGGGTATTAACGAGCCGGTGATCCTGATTACAACTGACTTCGGCGGGCATTATGGGCTGGCCTTCACCGCCAAATATCCCGACCTTGTGAAAGGGATTGCGATCTCCAACACCAATTTCTTCCACGATTACCAGTGGCATCCCTTCGCCCGGATGTACCGCGTCCCGGTGCTGGGTGAACTGCTGGTCGGCTTGGCTGGCAGGTCGAAGTCCATGTCGAGCAAAGCCTTGAAAGATGCCGCGCCCCGCCTGCCGGATGAGTATATCGAGAGGTCATTTGAAACCGGGTTTGGCGTGCCATCGGTGCGTAAGACGATGCTGCGCATGTATCGCGCCCGTGCATCAAAGGACTTTATCGGCTGGGAAGACAAGCTGCTTGATGTGCTGGAGACGAAGCCCGCCATTGTGCTGTGGGGCGATCAGGACCCGTTCATCACGCCAGCTTATGGTGATCGTTTTGGTAACGCAAAGGTTCATCATTTCGCGGATTACAGCCACTGGCTGCCTGTTGAAGCCCCGGATGAATACACGGCAGCATTGAATGGGTGGTCGATAGTGACGGAATGAAGGTTTTGCTTTCAAGGGTAATCGTCCGCCTCTTCTTGCCGCTGCCGGTAATACATGATTGAGGGGCAAATGTAGTCCAGTTTAGTGAATCGGGTTCGCCACACCTGCCCTCAATAGTTGCGGTGACTTAATACAGCTTCGATGCCATCTTCAGACCGATGCGCTGCCCAAAATGGAAGACATGGGGCGGCATGTTAAATGTGTTCTCAATGGTGGACACCAACCCAGCCGGGGCTAGCCTTCGGAAGACATCCAGAAGTCTACCGGCAGCGTCGGGTCCATATCTGCCAGAAAATCGACACACTGATCTACTGTGCGACAGATGCGGAATTTGATGCCGGTTATTTGTGTCATGGCGCTGACGAAAAACCGTGTTACAGGCGAATCACCGTACGATAGGCTCCAGCCTAATCTGGGATGTTCGGCGAACTGTAACTGCTTGTGAACGGTTACATCGGGGACGCTCTTGACCTCGGTGTGATCAAATATCAAATGGACATAGTCGGCGGGGCTTGCGGCAAGAAAATCACGAAGTAGTATCTCGTCGCCATCAAGTATGTCATCACGTGAGATATCCCCGCGCATGGTGACCAGCACCACTCTGTCGGGTACGTACCATTCGAAACTGATATTCTGAGCGTTCACAGTCGGCTCCCTTAACGGATGCGTTAAAATATGGTTATGTATTCATTATACCTTAACTTTTAATCAACTTTAGTGCCTCTTAACAATTTACCTACAAATGGAGATAAAAAGGTGGTGGTGAAATATTGACTGATGAGAGATTTTCTTTTTTCGGACAGCATGTATGCTGTCCCTACGAAACGGTTTTATCAAGGGGGCTAACCGTAGGGACGGGATATATCCCGTCCGCCAGCTAAATCACCGTATCAGTCAAAACATTACCACTACCCATAAAAAAATCCCTCTCGTCGCACATTGAGAGGGACACATTTGCCTTGCAAAAGAGGGTGTTTTACCACTCCGGTGTGACGGGGAATTCCTCGCTGGTGTACACATACACCCAGGGCGCTTCGTCAATGTTATCCACAAAAAAATTCTCACCATCGGGGGGGTCCCAGACATCTTCCGTCTCGGCGAAGAAGTTCCACACCCATTCCGCATCGCCCGGCGCAAGGTTAATCGAGCCGTGACTGCGCTTGATGCCGAGATAGTTGTGGAAGGCGGCTCCATGCAGGGCGCGGTGCTCGTGATAGAACAGCACCCAGGGTGTGGCGGGCAGCACATACACCGGCGGATCGGCTCCCGGCGGGCCAATCAGGGTGGTGGATAGTGTCCGGGCGTAAATGTGGAACAGTCCTTCCGGGGTGGGAAACCAGTAGCCGGTACTGACCAGCGTCGCGAAAATCGGTGTATTTTCCTCATCGAAAACGACGGCGGTCTGCTGGCGCAGGTCGATGGCGACCCAGCGTATCCCGTCGATTTCTTCCGGTTTTTCCGGGATTTGCAGCACCGATACGAATTCCTGATTCATCCACTGGTTGGGGCCAATCAAATGCCACACTTCATTGCCGACCTTGAATGTCTTGAAGATGTAGTACATGGTGTACTTGCCAATCCGCCGCGCATCCGTCCAATCATCGGCAGCCGGGAGGACGCCCGGTGCATCGGCGAAATACCAGGCACGTTTTTGCCACGCGATGGGATATTTATACGGTTCTTCCGGGATGAAGATACTGCGCGGGTGGGCTTTGCCATCGCGGGTTTCATCAAATTCAACGGCTTCAACAATTTCATTGGCGGGGAAGGGATTGGCGGCAATTTCCGCGTCGCACTCTTCAGAATAGGCTTCTTCGAGTGTCAGGGCGGCACAGGAACCAAAGAATTGGTCTTCTTCTTCGTCACCTTCCTGCGCAATCGTTGTGTTGCCAATACTCGCCAGACTGACGGCGACTAACATCACCACCAGCCCGAATAACAACATTTTTTTCATAGAGACGGACTCCTAAAAATGTTTTTTTGTGGTAACTGCCCGCAATGCTAGTAGTGTGTCTGGTATCTGTCAACCAGCGTTGTGCAATCGTACAGTTCAGTTGGCAGGCACGCCGTAAATCGAGATCGTGCCATCAGCATAACCCAACGCCAATCGCTTACCATCATAACTGAATGCGATACTGCGAATCTGCGTTCGCAGAAACTGTCTGCTGATGACGGACTGTGTGTTCATGTCGATGAGCAATAGATACCTCGCGCCACTCGCCGCCAGAATCTTACCGTCGGAGCTAAACACGACGCGGGGCCAATTTGTGCCGCCGTAAAGCGATTCGTTGTGGATTAGCCAGCGATTCAATATCTCCATCGAAGGCACATCACGCAAGACCAGCACAGTCTCTTCTATTCCGGGAACCTCACCAGAGGCAAGATAGCGATCATCCGGAGAAAAGGCGTTGCTATCTACTTCAAATTCACCTTCATAAAGGAGGTTGAAGCCTTCCGTAATATCGAATAACAGGTGTCCATACGCGAGGTACTGCCCGTTATTGCTGACGGCACTAATACCTGTTTGAACACCTGTTGGTTTCGCTGATGGGGATAGAGGCCATTCAATATCGAATGCAATTGGCGGAAAATCTGCTTCTGTTTGACCTACACTGACTAGAATCTTGTCACGGTTATCCGGCGCAAAATTGACACCAACCTGCCAGTAAAGTTCATCCCAGAAATCGTAGAGATATTCCTCTGTTTCCATATTCCAGAGTCGAAGACCACCATACCTTAAACCGTGCGAAAGTAGATATTGACCATCCTCGGTAATATCCATATCCCATACCCTGTCCTCATGCCCTTGTAGTTCTTTGATAGGTTCGCCGCTGTTCAGGTCCCAAAATACGATTGAATTGTCATCGCTAACGTTACTTATTGTCTGACGTTCTCCACTTCCTGAGATTAGTATGTCTTCTTGTGGATGGAAGAGCAGGCTTTCGGCGAAGCCACTGAAACGAATGTTCCTTATCACCTCAGCAGACTCTCTCGCTCTGATGCGGACAACATCATCGGAATCGACTTCTATGATGAGACGATGGTCGTGCGTGATGAGTAATTGATATTGATCATACAAAGCCTCTGAATACTCGTTGACTGGCAAATATGTTATCAGACGGGTATTAGCTTCCAGATCCCAGACAAATATCATGCTTTCTTTGTCGACTCCTGTACCAATGGCGAAACGTCCATCCTGCGAGAACCGAAACTGATATTCCCGTGAGTCATTTTCTGGGGCATCTAATCTATCACCTGTCGGGGCATCCCAGACTGTATCCAAATCTCTCCAATCATGGATCACAAATCGATCATCCAGCGTCCAGATAGGCACGGAATTCTGGAATTCACCACTTTCTGTCCAGAGGAGTTGTCCAGATGGGGCATGCCAGACTTCAAAGGTGGTGCCTTTATTATTGAGAAAATACTCACTTGAGGGAGACCAGAAAATCTCACCAGCCTCAAAAACGTTCAATATCTGGTTGGTGGTGATGTCTAGTAACCCGAAGTCGTATCCTGTTCTAACATCGTTCACATATTCCATCACTGCATATTGAATGTCCGGGCTGAAGAAAATATCATGTCTATGCTCAGTAACGGGAATACTGTATATCAACTCATCGTCGAGGACACGTCGGATCTCGTAGTTGGTTCGGGTATTTTGGATATAAAGTAGGCCCTCGATAGGGTGTTCACGGACTGTATCCCAGATGCTTCCATATATGGTCTCACGCACTGTCTTTATTGTTTTCCACGTTTCAGTTTCAAGGAACAGATACCTGTTAGAATAGTTGTCCGTGTAAATCTCTGCGATTAGATAGTCACCCTGTTCACTAAACTGTAAGTTACTAACACGTTCGATTGGTCGTAAGAATTCAGGTTCCGTGTCCACATGTTGCATATCCAGTCGCCATAGCCCGGTTCCAGTAAGGATAATTAAATACTGACCATCAGGGGACAAGGCTATTTGACTGGGCCAGCCTCTCCCCAACCGTTGAATCTCCTGCATGCGCCGGATGTTGTCCGGCGTGATGACTTCGAGCCGTGATGAGTCGCCATCCTGCGCCGTGATACGCATCTGAGGGAGGATGGTGAGAGTTATGAGGAGCAGCAGGGCGATTTTGTGCATGAAAAAAACTCGCTGATTTGAGGTTGGTGTTGCCTCATATGTAGCGAGTTTAGTGGTCGGTTGTCAATTGGCGGCGGGCAATCGTAGAATTCATGCCTGCAAAAACGGTTTGATGTAAACTTCCTGCGCAATCTGATAGGCATCCGAGAGTGAGAATATAGCAATCCCCGGACGATGTTCCGCCCATTGCTCAGCGACATCTTGTGACGCAAAAAAGTAGATTTGCCCGCAGAAACCATCGCGGGTATTGCAGGTGTCGCCTACCAGATCAGGGATAACGATGGATAGGGCCACATCTTGAGGCGAACAGAACTGAACACCCTCAGGACTGACAATTAACTGAATCGATGTGCCGGTCATAGGACATTCGGAAGTAATTTCCGCCGCTGCATCGAGATAGGCTGGCAGGAACAGTGTATCGAGCGCACACCATGCATATAGCGCCTGTCCATTCACGCGAAATTGGTGGGGCGTTGGGAGCTGCGTGAGCGCATATCCCCGCAAATTGCCGGTGCCATCAAATTCAGCGTTTCCAGATCGCATTTGTTCAAAGGCATTTTGTACGCTTTCCAGAGGAAAGTCAGTTGCTTCGGCTAACATCTCTACTGTTACAGGTTCGCCCTTCGCTATCAGGCGTGTCATTTCGATAGTGAAACGGGCCGTATCGGGTGGCGGCGTTCCGCGTCGTTTTCTGAGCGATTGGATCGCGGCCTCAAGTTCGATTTGCTGGTACATCGAATGTCCTTTCTATTACAACTCTGAACGGGCATAAACCCGGTATTTGTGTTTATACGTTTGCATGTCAAATTGGCCTACCCATACGCCTAGCGTGGTGTTCAACCAATCGTGTATTTGACTATCGGTGCTGAATTTCACACCATAGACCATCGTCCAGAGGTGTGGCTGATTGGCCCGTGTGACTTTTCCGTGTCCACGCGCATCAAAGCGAATAATGGAGCCATCAGCCACTTCAATTTCACCCGCCAAATTAGTCAGACAGACATCATCGTCAATGGCTTCGTATAGGTCCCAGCGAAGCAGACCATCAATCTTGCCTGTCACGGTTCCGTCACCACTGCCAATATACTCGCCGACTTTGCCTTCTGGCGATGTGATTGCGGGTTGATCTACGCGATATTGCATCTCAAGTTCGAACAAGATACGTAAACCTGTCTGTTCGGACATCAGACAGCTCTCCTTTCAGGCTTTGGTTGCGGCAAGCTCATCTTCAATGGATTTCACCAGCGTTTTCACATTGCCCAGACAGCATGACCCCTGTGGATTGCGCCAATCACAGGCACACTGCCCGGCCTGTATCCCGGCGTTAATGTCATCCACAACATTGCTGTGGCCCTTTGACTGTAATTCGGCGCGGATGCTCTGCGCGGTGTGTTGAAAACAGTAGCAGGCCAGAACATCCAGAGACGTTGGTTCTTTTTGATAGACACGCTCCCGAACCTGCGTCGTGTTAAATGTCTGGTCACCATCTTCATTGAAGTAAACCACTCGACAATCCGCCGTTTTGCAGAAGTAATACTGCGTATCGCGCACTTCATGCAGGCTGATGCTCACCATCGTCTTGACGGTTGCCCCGCCAACTTTTTTCCCTTGCTGGCCGCAGACCGGGCAGTAGCCAGCAGATTGCTGCGGAATAAGCGTGTCGATTTGAATGAAAACGGGGGTGCAGCCATTGCACCCCTCGTGTGTTTGATCACTCACGCTGTACCTCCTCGCTCATTTTGCGGTGCTGACTGCAAGGGTTTTCTACGATTACCGGCAATGGCCTGCTCGGCAGCATCAAACACATTCATCGGGCAGTAGACATCGTAGCGGCGCTTGTAGACCAGCGTTGGCACTGCCAGCACCTCACAGCCGCCATAACGGATCAGGCCGTTCAGCACCATTGAGACTCCCCAGTAGAGAATCATGCCCAGTTGCAGCCCTGCCGGAAACACCGGAACGGCGACGACCACCAGTGAAGGCACAACAAATACCAGCGTATTCACCCAGGGATTCATGCGAGCCAACAGGGGTTTTTCCAGAAGCAGGAAGGCGGCGTAATAGACGACCAAAATGCCCGCGAAGGAGGCGAAAATCGGCAGCGCATCGACTCTGTTGGTATTGGAAATCATCCGCAGACCGACATACAGAATGATCAGCAGCCCCATGATGAGTCGAATCCATCGTCCAAAAGTCGTGCTGTGTTGTCCAATCGTGAATTGTGTTGTCATGTCAATTTCCTTTCTTCGTGCCGGAGATTTGGATTAGATTACACACGCATGAGCGCATATGGACATCTTCAGGCAAATCCTGTCCGGCGTCGTATAAGACGGTTAATTCTTGCTTGAGTTGTTCTAATTCACGGATACGCGCTTCGATCTCGTCAATGTGACTCTGAATTATTTCCATGACATGCCCGCACGGCGGTTCGTGGCGGTCACGCGCCGCCAGTATCTGGGCAATCTCCTGAAGCGAAAAATCCAGAGCACGGGCGCTGCGGATGAAGCGCAAGCGTTCGGCGTCCTTTTGTTCATACAATCGATAATGGTTGTCGTCTCGCCGGGCGGGCGGCAGCAAGCCAATATCCTCATAATAACGAATGGTCTTGGCTGGTACGCCGGTCAGGTCACTTAGTTCGCCGATTTGTAACATGATAGTCCTCACAACCTTTACCCCTAGCATAAACCTTCCAGTAGCTGGAATGTCAAGACCCCCTCCCTAAATCCCTCCCCGCACAGGCGGAGAGGGACTTTGTTGCCAACTCCCGGTTGCGTTTAGGTGAACCGTAAGTATGACGGCCTCTCAATGGCAGAACGCCTGTCCAATCTCGAGACGCAACAGGTACCCGCTACAAATCGGCAATCAGCGATTGGTACGGCTCTCTATTCCAGACCTGCCTCCAAAGCGGGAAAACCTCGTCTACCGGGACGATGACCAACTCGGGGTGCTGGGAGACATACTGCGACGCCGTTTCGACCGATGTGAAGAAGTTAGTGGGGTTGCAGAACTCCGTTTGCAAGTACTCAAGACCCACAACACCTGCTGTGGGATGCGATACAACCGCAGTGGCCGGTTCAACGTTCCTCACGCCCGCTGGCGTTGCGATTAGCCGGATTTTGTCCCCGCTAATGGGATCAGGCGACTCGATGATGGCATCGGCTTTGAGAAAGATGGAGAACATGATGGCGTCCCCTGCGCACCATACATAAAGCTGACGGCCTTCGATCTGATAGCTGTGCGGCGTGGGTACGAGCGAGAGGCCCAACCCGACGAGATCACCGTCTTGATTTAACTCACCCGTCCGAAGTAGGGCATCGACTTCATCCTGTGACAGTTGCAGCTCAGCGGCGATCTGCTCAGGAGACAGTGGGCGACCTTTGGACAGCAGCTTCACAATTTTCCAGATGTGAAGAAACTGACCGGCTGATCGGTCAGCGAATGCCATCATGCTGGCGGTCAGCTCGTGCAGGTCATACCCGCGTTGTACTTGATTTGACATTCCAGTACCTCCTCATGTAACTGGTTGATGCGTGGTAAGTATCCACGACTCTGACGGTAGCGTTTCCAGTTACTGGAAGGTCAAATGAGGAGCAGATGAGAAGAAAAGGGCGTTAGTTTTCCAGCACCCAATCGAGGGCTGCGGTCAGGTCATAGAAGAGCTTATAGGTGATGCGCGGGTGATCGCGTTCGGCGGTGTTAATCATGTGCTGGATGAGGTGGGTGGTGACGGTGCGGTCCATCACAATGGCGACCCGTCCGGCGGCGTCTTTGAAGGTGTCGCGCTGAAAACGGGCTTCATCTTCCATGCGTGGGGTGGCAGCCAGTACGCTTGATCGGCGAAGGTCATGTACAATCCGCACTCGCTTGCCATTTTCATCACAGCCACCAATCACCATGCGGGCCTGCTTGAGCCACTCGTTAATGGTTTCACGATCTGTGGATTTCACGGTAAAAATCACCGCTTCACCGACTTTGTCCCGAACAATACGCGGCATCTCAACGCTCTCCTAACGTAAAATTAACCTTATCTTCATTATTATAAGACCAATCAACGAAGGAGACCACAGAATTCACAAAGCTTAATTCTGTTTAAAGAGGGCCAGATGACATTATCGCGGATGCACGGCACTATAAGTCACAAAACGGGGCGAATTTTCTTGCAAAATAAACTGATTTCAGGTTATAATTGGGTACATTAGTGAAAGATTAACCGGCGTGATCGCTCAACTACGGTCTTTAAAGCTCAACCCCAATAGCTACATCATCTCTGATGGCGAGTGCCGCCCGCCGATCTGTTACGTGCTGCTCGTCTACAAGAATCTTTGATTCCCATCTTCTCCAACTGAATAACCGTTCCAGCGGTAGAGGTCATGCGCCTGTGCAGTAGTATTTCGCTTTGCATTCTGCACGCCATCCCTCGCAAGGCAATTTTGTCCCTGCCCGCTGGATTTCCGCCAATTCACTCACTGTTCAGCTTTAGTCTTACGGGAGATGGACCATGAAGCTTTATCTTTCCACAATTGACACTATGATGCTCGTCGCCTGCTCACAGGGGCTGCTGGCGCTGTTGATTCTAGCCCTGATTGAGATTCTGCTATGAGCGACTACGACATCTACACCAGGTCCGACGGGGAAGTGCTGCCAGAAGTGTTGGAGCACTTCCCGGCCTACTCGGTTTCTGAGAATGTCCACGGACCACGTGGTAATTTGATCAGTTGTATTGTCATTCTTCTGTTTGGCTCCTTTGGGCTTCTGATTTTACGGGAGCTGATTTTCGGGGGATTATTGCGGTCAGCAGAGTTGTAATGAGAGCGATGAAGACAGGACAAGCGGACGGGATGTATCCCGTCCCTACGAAACTCGACGAATCCCGTAGGGACGCCATATATGGCGTCCGTTACGCTGATTGCGAACGATTGATAAAGGCATGGGCGGGTATGAAAACTGAAAATTATGAGTATGTACTGGCTAACGATGTGCTGCTGGATGATGGTGAACTACCCGCCAATCTACTGGCGAATTATCCGACTGCTGAGATTGAAAGGGTGTCAAATCGTGCGCAGCCAACTGAATGGCTGATCATATTCATGATGTGGCTGGCCTGCATGACGGTGCTTATCGGCGGGGCGTTTAGTTGTTCGCTGCTAGTCGATCTTTAAGGGGAGATGTCATGAGCAATCGTAACGAGGAAATTTTGGTGCCAGCCGATGGTGAACTGCCGGAGGATGTGCTAGCGGAATATCCGGTGACAGAGCCAAGTGAGACGTTGCCTCCTATCGTTCTCTTCCGCATAGGCATGATCATTTTCGTTTTCATCGTTGTCCCGGTACACATAAAAGTTGCCATGGCCCCGTTTGCAATCCTGTTGATTCTGGGGCTTATCGCCAGTGCAGAAAGCGAAATTTGAGCGATGAAGAACAACGACGTGAGAACTGACGTGTGGCTTGAGCAAGTCGTGCTTGATGATGGCGAACTGCCCGCAGAAATTCTGGCCGAGTTTCCGGTGTCGCAACCAGAAGAGCCAAAAATGTTGCGCTCGCAGTTTACTGACACTCATCATCGTTCAGTCTCGCGCCGTTATCCAGAGCACAGATCAGAGCGAATTGGTTCAGCGCCACAATCCATTCGTTATGGAGCTTCATACCTCGAGTCAGGAGTTGGTACACCTCTCGTGGATAGCTCTGAACCCAAAGTCTTTGCGTGGATTTGTGCGTGTGTTGCAATGCTAATATTTGTCGCAATTGGGGCATCGAATGCAGAAAACTCAAAAAACGAAGCGTTTTCTAATGTCAACGAGGCCACCAGATCGTATTGCGTCGTGCAGGTTAAACAAGGCGCAGTTGCGGTTCTGTACAAAGGTCACTCGGAGGAGTCGTACAAGATTGGGCAGCTTAGCCAATATGAATCTTTCACATTCAAAGGCAGTTATAACGATGGCACAACCCAATGGTGGAGAATCGATTCGCCGGTTCTGGGTGAGGGCTGGGTGAAGAGTTCGGCGGCAGTTCTGGTGGGCGATGGTTGCTATTAGGCAAGAAATGAGAGCTAACAATGCGTGACACAACACAAACCGTGGCTGACTTGAATACCAGCACAAGTGAGGAAATGGTGACTCTTTCATCAAATGAGAATCATGTTCGATGCGTGGAATGGTCACCGGATGGGCGCTTCATTGCCAGTGGATATGAAGACGGGACAATTTCGATATGGGACGCCGAAACAGGTGAGGAATTGCGCTGGCTAAACGGACAGTCGGGCACTGTGCTTCAAGTGCGGTGGTCACCGGATAGTAGTCGCATTGCCAGCACCTCACCCGCTGGCACGGTTGGGGTGTGGGATATTGAAACCGGGGCTGAACGAGTATTACATTCAGGCGGGAACAGTGCATTTGAAGTGCCGCAGGGGTCAGATAACGGTCAACATAAGGTTGACGTGCCCATTGATAATGAGCTATTTGAAAGTGCGAGTGATGGTGAGTTACCGTCACACATCATCGATAGCTATCCGGCATATACGGTTGAGGCAGCGTCAATGCAGGAGCCAGATCTGGGCCAGATTCTGAGTATAACGATACTGGTGATCGTCGGCATGTTCATGCTGATGGTTATAATAAGCCAGCCCTAGCAACCAGCAAGCAGGATTTTAAAATGTACTTCCCGCCCACAAATTTACACGTCAGGCGCGATACGGCAAAAACGCACCCCGCCACCAATCAATGCGGGGTGCGAAAATGCTTACTCCACCCAGTAATTCAACACCTGAAACTGTTTTGCGCTGGACGGGTCGCTGTAGACATAGCTGAACAGGCCAAAACTGTAGGCATTCGTAGCAAAGTTACCAGCATCAATGTTGCTGACCGTTCCGCCATAAATGGTTGCTGTGCCATAAGCGATGCGCAGCGACGCGGTAATCTCGGTACCGACGGAATAACCGGCTAACACCGTACCTCCAGTCGCATTCACTTCAGTCTCAAAGCCGTAGCCCAATGTTGCACCCGCCGACAGTTCTAACCCGATGGCAATCTGCACCGACCGGCTGCCAGTGCCTTGACCGACATCCTGTAAGGCAGATTCAAAGCCGGAGTATTGTTGCAGCAACTGCTGTTTTTCGCCGCGTGTTGGATAGGTGTTGGGGTCACCTACCGTATGCCGGAAAACACGATCATCAATCTGGATGGCTCCCGGTGGAACATTGGCATTATAGAAACTGCGCTCCACCATAATGGTCACTGGATCACGCGGAATATCAACATTTACCACCGAATTGACCATCACCGGGTCGGGATGCGACACCACGCGATAGGTATAGCGGTCAATGGGCACGGTGGTGAAAATGACGGTGTCTTCGGTCGGACCTGTCGAAAACGTGACTGTGTCAGTACGTGATATAGCCGCGCCGAGCGTTGCCGTCAAACTGCTCGTCACAGTGCCGCGCAGCTCGAACTCGCTCTGTGTAATGAATCCGCCGTCAATCTGAACGCCGACGGTAGTGCTGGATGTAATCGTGATGCTGGTTTCGGCTTCGGCACTGGTGGTGGTCTCCGAGCCAAAGATAGTAGTGCAGTTATCAGCGCCCTGCCCTACCCCACAGGGAGCCGCCGCCAGCACCGCAATCACAATCGGTTCGGTGAACACCAGTTGGTGCTCCGCTTCTATATATTGCATAACAGGGCTGTCTTCATCGACATTGAGCGGCACCAAAACCGGCACAATCGGGTCCTGTGCATTGTGGAACGTGACCGGAATACTGTTCAGGTTTTGCCAGACGTTATCCGTGCCCAGCCCCCAGATGTCAATGGTGTTGCGATTCTGCATATAAATGAGCAGGTTATCACGCCCATCGCCCGTGAAATCGCCGACGGCAAAGTCCGACGTTGAGCGGTCCCACCAGCCAAAATCATTGACATTGACGAGATTGTTTTCAATCGGAATTTCGTGGACCAGCGTGAACGGCGCTTCGTTTTTCCAGTCATCAAAGACAAACTGGTTGACACTGATTTCGTCGATAAAGTCGCCATCAACATCGAAAGTGTTCAGATGCAGATAACGCAAGCGCCATGCTGAAAAGTCGGGGCAGCCGCGCATAAATACATCCTGATAGTAGGTGCCAATGTTGGCAAACCGGGCGTTAGCATCATCAAGGGCGACCAGTAAATGACCGTTAGTCTCGCAGCTTGTGGCGCGATTGGTCAACCCAGCCAGCACGACTTCATCAAGACCATCGCCATCAATATCACCAAAAGCGGCGCTGGCAATGATGGCTACCTTTACGCCTTCGACAATGCCCTGCACCAACCCGCCATTGAGGAGTGCATAGCCAGCATTGGCGTCGTCGTACACAAAATACTGAGCGATGCCGTCACTATCGCCTGAAATCTCATTGAACACCACTACCGTTTCCGCAGCACTATCATAATCAGTATTTCCGGTGCTGATCTCCATGCTGATACTCGCGCCTGTCAGAGTGCCAGTGATAGGCTGTAGATCAGTCTGCATTTGCGCAAAGCGATCACCAGCATTGCCAGCAACCAGCAGTTCGCCACGATCCAGATAGGATAACGCCAGCAATACTTCGTCGATGCCGTCGCCGTTGACATCGCCCGTCACCGCCTGAACATCCTGCACGTCCTGAGCGAGCGCCAGTACACTTTCCGTCTCCAGATAATTGCCGCTTGCATCATCAAAAATACGCAGCACGACTTCCTGATCACGCATATAGGCGGCGACGAGTTCATCCCGCCCGTCTCCATCCGTGTCACCGGCGGTTACGTTGCGGCGCGTGTTGGGATTGCTACGTGATAATACATTCGTTTCCAGGAATGGCGTGTCGTCACGGCTGGTCAAGACTCCACCGCCGTCGCCAAGATCATCCACAATCGCCATACGGGCCGCCGAGCCTTCCAGCTCAACGCCCATTACGGCCAGTTCAACACGTTGTCCGGGAGAGTAGGAGTTGCCAAGGGGCGTGTACTCGTCGGAGATGGGATTGCCATTGGCATCAAATCGTTGACCGGGTGTCGTATTCACACCCAGACCATTCAGACTTTGTTCTATGGGATCGTCACCGTTTTGGGCACGGCTTTGCGAAGCTGGAGATGACAGAAAAATCACCATCACCATTGCCAGCACTATCATGAAATAACGTTTCATGAGGGGAGGGCCTTCCTATTTGGCTTAAGAGAGACCTTCATTCTAGCATCATGCTCATTTTTGTGCATTTATTAGCCGGGGTATTTACAGCGTGGGGAAAAAGTAGTGGTGAAATATTGACTGATGTCACAGACAAAACAGCTACCCCCTCTGTGTCTCCCCCATGAATGGCTGGCGGAGGGACACTTTTCAAAAAGGAGAGAAGGACTTATCCTGACAGAAACCAACCACAGTCACTGACAA
>JAKEEQ010000022.1 GCA_022616515.1 Chloroflexota bacterium
AAGGCGCTCCACCTGCCGTCTGGATTAACCCACCCCAACCGGTGGCAAATCCATCTTAATCTTTTTTAGGAAGTTGTTTCAACATGCTTGACACATACCGGAGAGAGCTATTTGATAATCCACATAGAACGCATTCGGGAAGGGTTATATCCAGGTTGCATCTAGATCGTGCCAATGCAGGCCAAGAAGGCCCCGCATATCACTTACAGTATGGAGGTAAACCAGAAGATTATGAGCTATGCTGGCATCCGAAATCTGTTAACATTCCCCGTTTGGTACATCAACCTATGGAATTATTCTTAACATGCCAGATAATTGCTGCAAATTTCTTCAGGCATGAGTATGAAACTGAAATTAGAGTCCGACCCGAGTGGCGTCAAGAAATACTCCTGTATGAAAAACTACTTCTTCGGGATTATTACGAAAAGTGTCTTAAACTTCTTGATAGTAAGGGCAATCGAGACACGCTATTGGATCATCTATGGGTATCATGAATCTAAATACGGGTTGATTTCGCAATAACATGCATATCTTTTAGCACCGTTGTAAGTTGTAAACGCAGGTCATGGGATAAATCTAAAATGTCGGAAACGACATTATCAATTTCAGGTCGATACTTTGTTGGGTCTTCAACAAATGCACCATAAGCGTGCTTTAGTTTTTGTCGATCACTTTCTGATATTTCATTCGGATCAAGCATAGGCACTTGCTTGATTTTGCCCGGACCTAAATTATATGTCCCACCCCCATCCACCTGTGCATGCGTTCTTAGCATAACTTCTGTGTGGGTGCTATTGAGGAGGGCTAGGAAGACCTCATCTTCTAATCCGGAATGTGGTAGAAACTCAATAAACAACTCTCCAGTTGCGTATTGGGCAGCATTCCAAATGACCAAGTAGTTTTCATAGACTAACCGAGGAATAAGGATGCTGGCTCTACCACGTTTTTCGATTTGAGATCTCAAATTGTACCAGGGTTTACGCCCAGACTCTTGTATACGCTTCTTGTTGTGATATCCAACCACACTTGTATTCTTACCACGAACTGGAACCTCTGTATCTTCGCCTTCAAGAATATACTCTAGTGCCTTCGTCCCTGTTAGATTCTCTTTTGGTTCCGCACAATAAAATAGATACCATTCGGGTTCTTGCTTTGAAGAAATTATCGGCTCTTTAAAGTATCGTGATGAATGTACCAATGACGTCAAAAACTCTTGCTCAATCCCAAGTTGCTGTGCCTGTTCGGATGTGAAAACAAAAAACTCTTTGGCTAGTGTTTGAACACCGATTCTTGTTGCTGCCACGTCGTCCATCGGTTTCATCAACTCATGCTCAGACAGTTCACTATATAGTTTAGGTGACTTAAAATAGACACCCCAAGGCTTGTCAACGTCAAGATTTGACTTCTCCACATAAGTTCTATCTATGTCAACATGTTGAGTATTTGTTTCAATCAGAGTTGCTACATCATCAATCGGCAAACCATTACGTAAACGCAAGAAATCGATCTGATATGTTATGTGACTATCACGAGACGTTTTTGTAGCAAACAAAAGTACAGGTTTGACATAAGCTTCACGAAATACCCTACGATCAATGCTTACAAGCTTTTCAATCACGAATTCGCTGAGAAGATAACGTTTTAATGTTTGCCCGTAATGCATATTTAGCCATGTGTCCGCCACAATAACTGCTAGACGACCGCCTGTAGCAAGGCGTTTCATGCCTCTCAACAAAAAATAAACATAGAGGTCAGTTAAACGTGTAAATGATTCTATTTGTAACGTGGGGTTTTCTTTGATGACAATTTTTCGCATTTTTTCGACTTTCTCATCACTCATATGTGGACGGCGCACATATGGTGGATTCCCAATAACAGCATCCACGTTAGCTGGGATATCCGTGTCAAAAAAGTCAGCAAAATGTACATTGGGGAATGTTAGATTCTTTTTCTTTGCGTGTTTAGCAAATCGCCGATAAGTAGTCTCATCAATCTCAGAACCATATACTTGATTTATGGCATCTTGTTTTGCTGCCCCAAGTTCAACCAATTTATCAAAAGCAAGGAAAGTAAAAACTCCTTCACCGACACCAAGGTCCAAAACCAGATCCTCAGAGGAGCGTATAGCCCAATCACACAAAAATTGTGCAAATTCCTCCGGAGTATAAATTGAACCTAAGTTTGTACGCTGATCTGACAACAGGAGTGCCCCCTCCCACAGAGAATCTACTCTCTATATTATTTTAGTTGTCGCTTTTGGGCAAGGTAAGATCAGGTGGGGTATTCTGGCGACAGGCAGCGTTCCCCCTATATACCGAAAAATCATGAACTCATTGTCTTTTCCCCCGAAAACTCGCTAGAATTATGGATACCCCCTTTATTTACGGTACACATCAGGGACATCCCTATGGCTAAAACAGCAGTCGTCGCCATCGGCGGCAATTCTCTTATCCTCGACAAAGACAAGCGCGAGGTCAAACATCAATGGGACGCGGTGCGCGAAACGTCAGATCATATCGCCAGCATGATTGAGCAGGACTGGAATGTGGTTATCACGCATGGCAACGGGCCACAGGTTGGCTTTATTCTGCGCCGCAACGAACTGGCCGCCCACGAAGTCCACACCACCCCGCTTGACATTATCGTGGCCGATACTCAGGGCAGCATCGGCTACATGATCCAACAGTCGCTGACCAATGCCCTGCGCCATAAAGGCATCAACCGCAAAATTTTGGCGATGACCACTCAGATTGTAGTTGATCGCCATGACCCCGCCTTCACCAATCCCACCAAGCCCATCGGCGGGTTCATGGAGGAAGCACAGGCCCGCGAATTTGAAAAGGACGGCTGGCAGGTGGTGGAAGATGCCGGGCGCGGCTGGCGACGGGTGATTGCATCGCCAAAGCCGCTGGAAATCATCGAACTGATCGCCATTCGCACGATGGTTCGCATGGGCTATATCCTCGTGTCGTGCGGCGGCGGCGGGATTCCGGTGGTGCGCAACGATCAGGGTGAATTGCGCGGGGTCGCAGCGGTCATCGACAAAGACCGCGCTTCCGCATTACTTGCTCACCAAATTGCGGCGGATATTTTCATCATTTCAACCGGCGTCGAAAAAGTCGCCATCAACTTCAACACCCCCCAGCAGCAGGACCTTTCATCGATGACGCTGGCGCAGGCCCGCCAGTATATGAGCGAAGGTCACTTTGCCGAGGGCAGCATGAAACCCAAGATTGAGGCCGTCATCGATTTTGTGGCTAACGGTGGCCCGCAAGCACTGATCACCAGCCCGATGAGTCTGGCCCGTGCCCTCCGAGGAGAAACAGGGACATGGATTACGCCCTCCTGACACTCAAGTGTGTCCTGTGTGACCGGGAATATGGCCCGCATGAAGTACGCTATACCTGCCCGGACTGCGGTGAGGTCGGGGCGCTGGATGTCATCTATCCACTGGACAGCACCCGCCACACCGACTCACCCCTCAGTATCTGGCAGCAGCGTGATCTAATACCCATCGCCGATAATCCCCTGCCCGGCCTCAAAGCGATTGGTGGAACGCCGCTGATTATGCCGGATGCCTTAGCACATCTGGCGCAAAAAGTTGGGGTGCGCGAATTGATGATCAAAAACGACGCCCTGAACCTGACAGGGTCGTTTAAAGACCGGGCCAGCGCAATGGTGGTTGCCCATGCCCTGCAAAATCTGGATACGCATGTCATCGCTACCGCCAGCACGGGCAACGCCGCCGCCGCGCTTGCCGGATGCTGTGCCGCCGTGCCGGAAGCACAGGCCGTCATCTTCATGCCCGCCAGCGCCCCCGAAGCCAAAATCGCGCAGGTGATTGTCTTCGGGGCAAAAGTGATTCTGGTCGATGGCAATTATGATAGAGCCTTCGATCTGTGTACCGAAGCCTGCAATGAATTTGGCTGGTATAACCGCAGCACGGGCATCAACCCGTTTACCACCGAAGGCAAGAAAACAGTCAGTTTTGAAATCGCGGCGCAACTTCATTGGGATGTGCCCGATGTCGTGATCGTCTCGGTGGGCGACGGCAGCATCATCGGCGCGGCTTATAAAGGCTTCAAGGAGATGTTTGATCGAGGCTGGATAGCACGGATTCCGCGCCTCATCGGTGTACAATCATCAGAAGGAGATGCACTGGTATACGTCTGGGAAAATAATTTGACCGCCACCATGATGACACCCCGCCCCTCAACCACCCTCGCTGACAGCATCAGCAGCGAACTGCCCCGTGACCGCGCCAAAGCCTTACGTGGCGTCCGTGATTCACAGGGGGCATTGGTGCGAGTGCCGGACGAGGAGATTTTGAAAGCCATCCCGGCCTTTGCCAGTCAAACGGGAGTCTTCGCCGAACCCTCCAGCGCGATTGTGTTTGCGGCGTTAAAACCACTGCTCGAAACGGGTATGATTCAGGCCAGTGACCGTGTATTATTGTTGGTGACGGGCAGCGGCATGAAGGACATCAGAAACGCCATGCGATCAGTTGCTGCGCTTAAACCTTCACCCACCGCGCCTACCTTAGGCTCAATTCGAAACCAAATTCGCGCCCGGGACGACAAAAGGTATGAGTGACGAAACAACTACCCAGAACGAGGAAGACATGTTCTTTGAATTGCCCCCGGTGGTGATTTCCATTGTAGCGCCCTGTTATAACGAAGAGGGCAACATCCCCCATCTTTACGAGCGTATCCGCACCGTCCTTGAAGATATTGGCGTGGAGTGGGAACTGGTGCTCGTCAATGACGGCAGTCAGGACAAAACCCTTTACGAGATGATGTCGCTGCGTGACGAGGATTACCGCGTCAAGATTGTGAATTTTGCCCGTAATTTTGGACATCAAACGGCGGTCACGGCTGGCATGGATTATACCAGCGGGCAGGTGGTGGTCCTGATTGATGCCGATCTGCAAGACCCGCCCGAACTCATCAAGGACATGTATCAAAAATGGCGCGAAGGTTATCATGTGGTGTATGCCGTCCGCGCTGAACGCAAGGGCGAAACAGCCTTCAAAAAATTCACGGCAAAACTGTTTTATCGCCTCATTTACCGCATTACCGATATAAATATTCCGCTGGATACGGGTGATTTCCGCTTGATGGATCGCCGGGTAGTGAATGCCGTCAGCCATATGCGCGAGCACAATCGCTTTATTCGCGGCCTGACAAGCTGGGTCGGCTTCCGCCAGACCGGGGTGGAGTATGTGCGGGATGAACGTTTATATGGCGAGACCAAATACCCGCTGCGCAAAATGGTGAAGTTCGCACTGGATGCCATTACGGGCTTCAGTTTTTTCCCACTGCAAGTGGCGATTTACATCAGCTTTGTGCTGGGGGTATTGGCGGTATTGGCCCTGCCACTGGTGGTGTTTATGCGGCTGGCAACCAGCGAGGCTTTTCTGGAGGGGCAGGCCACAACATTGTCGGTTGTGCTCTTCCTGAGTGCGTTTCAGTTCTTCTTCTTTTTCATCATGGGCCAGTATATCGCCCGCATCTATGATGAAGTGCGCGGTCGCCCCTTATATGTCGTGGCGGATACCTACGGCCTGCAAGATCATGAGACTCACCGCGATACCGGGCAAATCGCGATGGTCGTGCCGGATCCCACACCAACACAGCCCATGCGTCAGGACAGCGCGTCAGACTAGGTGAAAACTGGCCCCATATACGGGGCTTTTTTCTTGTTTAGAAAACCCTGTGTATATTTTCACAGTGTTGTTTCCTGAACAAGTAGCCCGTGTTTAGCGTATCATCAAGCAAAATCGTAGGGATACGGCAGTGCCGTGTCAGCGCAGGAAACGATATTCATACTGGAGAGATTGACGGACACAGCACTGCTGCGTCCCTACCACAAGGTCGCGCTTCTGGTTGGGACGCCCCGTTGTACGTCCTGTGAACGGAAATCATTTACAACTTCCCGACAATTTTTTAACCGCATATAAACTTCCATCTCTTAACGTATAAATATCTATGGGACTATTAGTGCGAACTCACATGAAACCAACTTTCACCTGTCCGGTCTGTCAGAAAAGCTTTGAGTCGCTGTCAGACCTGATGAAGCACGCCAGGATAAGTCATACCGAGCAGGATATTCTCAAAACCAACAACAACTCTACAACCAACGCGCGTGCTGTCCTCGCTTAGTTAGCGATGGGGGCACGAGCCTGTCGTGCCCTTCCACTCTCTTTCCCAACATTTCCTGAACTGAACAGCACATCAAGCACTACCATCGTCCTCAGCGGCTTCTCCCGTAATATTGATGGTATACACGGCTTGCTCAGTCGTCTCGCTGTAGGTGTAGTAATTCTCCTGAAAGCTCATCACATAAATCTGGTCGGCTTCCAGCGATACCCGTACCGTCCCGCCCAGCACTTCTATTCCCGTAATGCTGGCAACCTCTTCATAATACGTCGACTCATCCGGGATGGTCTGGACAACGAAGCCCGGATAAAAATTACCGCTCACATGGGTGTATTTAATCTCGTAAATGCCATCGGTTTCCGGCACAAATACATGGGCGGCGGTCAACTCATCGGACCGGACAACGCCTTCAATGGTGACGCCCAACTCTGAAACCTGCGCTTCTTCAAGAGTGACTTCAAATGCCCCTGTGCCATAGCCGGTGCGTTCACCCAGACGAGTGGCAACAATCATGTACTGCCCGTCATCGGGCAGGCGGTAGATAATGCGGGCATTGTAGCCGGAATAATCATCATTTTGCGCCAGAATCACATTGTCAATGGTCGCCAGATACAGCAGCGGGTCAAAATCTGCATTTTCATCAGCAACAAGCTGCACAATGACAACATCGCCTGCGCCGCCTTCAAAAAGATATTCCTGATCAAAATCTGCGTTGGTCAGTTCGCCTTCCGCGACCTCACCATAAGCGATGGTTGCCTGATTATCACCCTGCGCATAGGCAACCGCCGGAATTATCACGAGTAGAAGTAGTACAAGCATCAATTTTTTCATGAGGGAGTGTCTCCTTGTTCCATCATCAAACGCCGAATATCATTAATTTGTTCCTTAACTGTACTTGAAGAAGCAAATTAATGACAACAATCCTCGTCATTGACGATGAAGAAAACATTTGCCGGGCGGTTGAAGCCTATCTCGAAGCGGAAGGCTTTTCAGTGGAGACGGCGCATGATGGGCGGGACGGCCTGCACAAATTTCGCCGCCATCAGCCCGAACTGGTGGTGCTGGATATTATGCTGCCAGAAATGGACGGTCTTGAAGTGCTGCGCCAGATCCGGCAGGAGTCAGAGGCTTACGTCCTGCTTTTAACCGCCCGTGCCGAGGAAATCGACCGTGTGATTGGCTTATCGGTGGGCGGCGACGACTATCTCACCAAACCCTTCAGCGGGCGGGAGTTGGTCGCACGGGTCAAAGCCATTTTGCGCCGCAGCCGCGATCCCCGGCAAACGCACGTTATGCGCTTTCAACGGCTGGTCGTTGACGAAAAACGCCACGAGATCACGCTGGACGATGGTCCCCTCGACCTGACCCCCATTGAATTTAAAATCCTTGTCGCGCTGGCATCCCATGCTGGATTTGTATTGAGCCGCGACCAGCTTCTTGAGCATGTATGGGGGGTAGATTTTTATGGCGAACCGCGCGTGGTGGATGTTCACATTGGCAATATCCGGCAGAAAATTGAAGACGACCCGACCGGCCCGACCCTGATTGTGACGGTGCGCGGCATCGGTTACAAGTTTATGGACGAGCCACAATGAAATTGCAGCGCCAACTTTTTCTGGCACAACTCAGCGCTATTCTGGGCAGTCTCATAGTGACTGGCCTCATATTGCTGCTGGTCGTCCCCACCATCTATTTGCGGGAAACCGACGAGCAGGTCACAGTCGTAAACGGTCAGGAAACGGTGAGCGTCGAACAGCGTGAAGAGTTGGCCCCGCGATTAGATGCGGCACTGCTGGTCGGGCTGGGGCTTGCCAGCATTGTGACGTTACTGCTCGTCGGCGGTTTTAGCTGGTGGACCGGGCGCAAAATCATTGAACCCATTCGCGCATTATCTTCCGCCAGCAAATCCATCGCCGGAGGACGCTACGATCTCACGCTGGATGTGGTAGGTGATGACGAGATTGGCGAGTTGGTCGCCCATTTCAATAACATGGCACGGGCGCTTCATCAAACCGAGCAGACCCGGCTGAAACTGCTGGCAGATGTCAGCCACGAACTCAAAACCCCGCTGGCGACCATGAAAGTGTATCTTGAGGGTTTTCAGGACGGCGTGATTGCACAGGACGCCCGGACACTGGCGCTGCTGCATGGTGAAGTCACCCGCCTTGAGAAATTAGCCCGCAGCATCAGTGAGCTATCGCAGGTGGAGTCTCATGCCTTTACGCTCGACTGCCAGCCCCGCGAAATAAATACTATCATTGAAACCGCCGTTGCCTACCTCTCTCCACAATTTGATGACAAAGGCGTACATCTTAAAACAGATTTGCCGCCAGAAACCCTCATGATAAATGCCGACCACGACCGGATGCATCAGGTAATGCTCAATATTCTGGGCAATGCCCTGCAATACACGCCGTCCGGTGGCCGTGTCCAGATTTCCGTCAGCCACAATCGGGACCGGGCCAGCATCCACATCATCGACACCGGAACCGGCATCCCCGCCGAGCATCTCCCGCACATCTTTGAGCGTTTTTATCGCGTCGATCAATCGCGTACCCGCGCCACCGGCGGAACGGGCGTCGGTCTTACCATCGCTCGCCATCTCGTTGAGGCACATGGCGGAACGCTCACCGCCCATAGCGACGGTCAGGGCAGCGAATTCATGATTTCTTTACCGATTCTTTACAGAACCCACAACCAATCTTGATTGAAGCAGGGCATCGTCGCGTTGTAACTGCGAAAGGAAAACCCATGTTTCGGATTTTACTACTCACGATCATTGTTCTGACTATTGGATTGAGGCCACTTCACGCTCAAGAAAACCTGCCTGTTGATACCATGTTGACCCGGCTCGTACCCTACGGCTATTCCGGGTCGATTCTGATGGTGGCGGATGGGAATACAGTCCTTGATAAAGGCTATGGTGTTGCCAATGAAGAGGTTGGTAAACCCTTTACCCCGGACACCGCTTCCGGGATAGGTTCCATCACCAAATTATTTACCCGCGCCGCAATCCTGACGCTGGTGGATGATGGCCTGATGTCACTGGATGCACCCATCAGCACCTATCTGGACGCCGTGCCGGAGGATAAGGCTGCTATAACCATCCAACAGCTACTCGACCATCGCGCCGGACTGGAAACCTATCACGACGCGGCGGGCGACTTTCAACCCATGACCCGTGATGAAGCACTGACCATCAT
>JAKEEQ010000287.1 GCA_022616515.1 Chloroflexota bacterium
CCCGGAGTTTGTCCGAGCTTATTTCGAGGAACTGCATCACCCCAATGAGGAGCTTGGCGTAGATTTCTGGTGGATTGACTGGCAGCAGGGGCTATCCTGTGACTTACCCGGACTCGATCCGCTGTGGCTGATTAATCACCTGCATTTTTACGACCTCGGACGGGATGGCGTTCGACGTCCATTTATTTTCTCGCGCTGGGGCAATGAGGGCCACCAGCGCTATCCGATTGGCTTCTCCGGTGACACCTATCGCACATGGGACTCACTGCGCTTTCAAACCTACATGACGCCAACCGCCGCTAATGTCGCGTACGGCTGGTGGAGCCATGACATTGGCGGGCACACCGGCGGCTTTGAGGACAGCGAATTGTTTACCCGGTGGGTGCAGTTTGGTGCCCTCAGCCCGATCAACCGCATTCATGTCACCAAAGGCGACTTTTATGATAACCGGCCCTGGATGTTTGAGGATGCCGAGGTGCTGCGGGTAGTGCGGGAGGCCCTCCAATTTCGCCATGCTCTGATTCCCTATTTGTATACAATGGCCCATCGCGCTCACACAGAGAGCCTGCCGCCTATTTTGCCGATGTACTACGACTATCCAGAACATGAGGAAGCCTACCACTGCCCACACCAATATTTGTTCGGTACAGAATTGATCGCCGCGCCGTTGATCGACCGGGCGGACCCTGAAACGCAGTTCAGTCGGCAAGTGGTCTGGCTTCCCGAAGGCGACTGGTATCACTTCTTCACAGGCGAACACTTCGCGGGCAGTGGCTGGCACGCAGTTTATGGCAGGTTGCAGGACATTCCGCTGTTTGCCAGAGCAGGCGCAATTGTCCCGCTGGGTCCGACTGTCGGGTGGGGTGGCGTCGATAATCCCGATACACTGGACATTCACATTTTTGCCGGGGCGGATAACACCTTCACGCTGTATGAGGATGACGGCGAAACCACTGCCTATCGCGAGGATTATTTCTGCCTGACAACTATCACGCAGGAGTGGTCCGATAATCACATGGTTGTTGAGATTGACACACCTCATGCCAAATTTAATTTCATGCCCGACAGGCGTACTTTCAATCTCATCATTCACGGTGTGAGCGACTCCGCACAGGTATCTGCTGAAATGGACGGGGGTCAACAGCAAATTACGAGTCATTACGATGCTGAAACCGAAACCCTGCACCTTGCTGGATTTGAAATGGACGCGGGAACAATCCTGCGGGTGACGCTACAATCTGATGAACTGCTGGCGAGACGCAATCGCAAAAAGGAAAAGCTGCTGCGTTTGCTGCATTTCTTTAGTTTACATACGGGAGTACGCAATCGGATAGCTGCCGACATTGATGCGATTCTGGATGACCCCACTCGCCTCGCGCCATACATTATCACCATGTCCGACTCGCAGGCACAGGCCATCTTCGAAACGCTTTATGAGGCGGGGGTTCATGTCGTGCAGGATACGCATAAGCCTGTAACGGTCATTCTGTGGAACAACCACGACTTGGCTGACATCACCTATCGTTACAGTGATGCATACCTGTTCTTTGGGCTGTTGAAATCGTCCAATCATACCAACGGTAACCTGCCGCGTTTTCTGACGTTCAGCCCACCTGCTCACGCATGGCGACACGGGGCCTATGAGGAACATGTCCATCCGACACAGTGGCATGCGCAGGTCGATTATTTTAATCTGATGACCGTCAAAACTGGTTATCACGAAAAGACACCCTGAGAGAAGGCCATGAAAAAGCCTCTATTAATCGCACTGTCTGTGATGATGCTCTCGCTGGCGATGCTAGCGCAACCATTGAACCAACCGGCCTCTGGGAATAGTGGCGGAGTTTATCGCGCTGTATTTGCGGCAGACGATCTTTACCTCACGATTGAAGTGCTGGATGATGATCTGGCGCATTTTGAATTGAGTCTGGAGGAGTCCGTTCTCTGGACATCGCCGATGGTAGAGAAAACCAATTACTCTGGTCCTTCTGTGGTTAATCAGCCTTCGGAAAATGTCATCGAGACACCAGAAATGCGCCTTGATGTTGACACGGAAGCACTGTGTGTGACAATCACCGATATAATCCGCGACCTGCTTCTGACCACAGTTTGCCCACTTTCTGAGGTGCTAGACGGTATCTCGTTTACGCAAGAAGGCACAACTGATCTCTATGGATTGGGCGAACAATTTGAACGACGCCGTACTATCAACGAAAACCTTATAGGCAATCGCCGCCGTGTATTAAATCCATATGGTAATGAATTAAACAGTTTCGAGGGCGGATTTGTGGGCAATGCCCAATTTCCCATCCTCTATGCACTCGGTGCAGGAACCAACAATTACGCTATCTTTCTGGATAATGTCTACCAGCAGGTGTGGGACTTTACCAGCGACCCGTTCATTGCGGTCACGTCCGGCAATCCGCTTCGCTGGTACATGATGACCGGACCAGATTTACCTGATTTGCGCCGCGATTACATGGAGTTAACCGGGCGTCCTCCGGTCCCACCCAGGCAGATGTTTGGGTTGTGGGTGTCTGAATACGGTTATGAAAACTGGGAAGAAGTGACAGCCGTGCTTGAGTCCTTGCGAGCTGCCGATTTCCCGGTGGATGGGATTGTGCTCGATCTCTTCTGGTTTGGCGGTGTTGACGGCGAGAATAGTCAAATGGGATCGCTGACATGGGATGAAGCCAATTTCCCTGACCCGGCACGATTTATTGCGGCTTTGCGCGAGGATTACGGCATCGGGATGATGGTCATCGAAGAATCCTATGTCAGTCAGGACGCCGAAGGCTACACCGACGCGCTGGGGGCGGGTGTTCTGGTGCGGGAGTGCGCTGAGTTGGATTGTCAACCTGTGCTCATGGAAAGTTGGTGGGGCAGCGGCGGGATGGTGGATTGGACGAATCCTGAAGCCGCTGCATGGTGGCACGATGAGCGCCGCCAGCCGCTGATTGATGATGACGTGATGGCTTACTGGACGGATCTAGGTGAGCCTGAAGACTACGTTGAATCGGCCTGGTATTATGGTTTTCCAGAGGCTAATCTACACGATCATGCCGATGTCCACAATGTATACAACTTGCTGTGGTTGGAGAGCATATGGGAAGGTTATCAGCGCAACAATATCAACCAACGCCCCTTTATCCTCTCACGATCAGGGACATCGGGCATTCAACGTTATGGCGCTGCCATGTGGTCCGGCGATATTGGCGCAAATTTAACCAGTCTCGCCGCCCATCTCAATGTCCAGATGCACATGTCATTGAGCGGAATGGATTACTTTGGCTCGGATATTGGCGGCTTTTACCGTTTGGCAGGCGAAGTCAATGCTGGCCCTGATGAACTGTATACCATCTGGCTGGCAAATGCGGCGCTGTTGGATGTTCCGCTGCGCCCTCACGTGCGCAATCTACAAAATGCGTACGAAACCGCGCCCTCGCTCATTGGCGATGTGCCGAGTAATCTGGCGAATGTCCGCTTGCGCTATGAGCTTTCCCCATATCTCTACACATGGGCGCATCGTGCCTACCGCAACGGCGACCCTGTGTTTGCGCCGCCGGTCTATTATTTTCAGGACGACCCCAACGTCCGTCTCCTCGGCAGCCAGAAAATGATCGGTGATGCGTTAATGATGGCAACCATCACCAGCACGTCGGAGCATGTCCCGGTCTATTTACCAGCGGGTGGCTGGTTCAACTACTACACGCACGAGTATATCGAGAGCCGCGGCGAGTGGATTGAAGTACGCGTGATGGTTGATGGCCTGCTGCGTGCGCCGTTGTTCGTTAGAGACGGTGCGATCATCCCTACATTTCATGTAGATGACGCAACGCTCAATATGCTGGGACAGCGCGAAGATGGCACGACCCACAACGAATTGATTCTGAACGTCTTTGCCGCAAGCGGGACATTTACGCTCATTGAAGACGACGGCGTCACAATGGCTTATCAAGTGGGTGAAGTGCGTGAAACAACCATCAATCACATGCTGGGGGCCGATAGATGGACGGTTGACGTTGACGCCGTGCAGCGGGATGTTGAACTTCGTCTCGTCTACCCTGCCTCGAACATTGCCGGTGTCACACTCAACGGCGAGTCCTTACCGGAGCTTGCTTCACCAGAAGCCGAACTTGGATGGATGATCCTTGAGACAGGCACTATTTTGATAAGAATTCGCGCTTCAGATATACCGCTTCATCTTGAAATACTATTTGATGGAGAAAGTTAATCCCATGAATACACTTACGCGACGGCGCTTTCTAAAAAATATAGGGTTGTTATCTGGCAGTATCTTCCTCAATGCTAGCCTGCCATTTTCAGGTTCAGGGCGAGCACAAAATCAGAAGGAGCGTCCTTTGCTCATGGCGCACTACATGCCCTGGTTTCAAACGCCCGAAGTGCGCGGCTATTGGGGCTGGCATTGGACGATGGACCATTTCAATCCATCGACTACCGGCGAAAACGGACGTCCCGAAATCGCCTCCCATTACATGCCGTTGACTGGCCCCTACGATTCCAGCGATGATGCGCTGCTGGAATATCAGGTTGGCTTGATGAAACTCAGCGGCATTGATGGAGTCATCGTCGATTGGTATGGCATGGAGAATTTCCGTGACTACGCCGCCCTTAATGAAAGCACGGGCAAATTGTTTGAATACATCAAACAAGCAGGCTTACTATTCGCGATTTGCTACGAAGATCAAACCATAAAACATATGGTAGATGGCGGGTATCTCAGCGCAGAAGGGGCCATTCCTCACGGGCAGGAAGTGATGCAGTACATCCATGAACACTGGTTTTCCGATGATGTGTACCTTAAGTATGACGACCAGCCGGTTCTTTTTGTCTTTGGTCCACAGTATTTCAGAAGTTCAACCGATTGGGAAGCGCTCTTTTCAGTACTGGATAATTCTCCGGCACTTGTTACGCTCGATAAACATCTCGTATCCAATGCGCTGGCAAGTTATCCGTGGGTTCCCGGCTTTGGCATTGAAATCAACAAAGAGGTTGTTGAAGCACATCTGGGTCAGTTTTACCGGATAGCCCGGCGCTATGATTATGTTGTGGGCGGCGCATTCCCCGGTTTTCATGACATCTACGCCGAAGCCAATGTTCAATCGAGTTACGGTTTTCTGGACGCACAGGATGGTGAGATTTTGCGCTTTACGCTGCAATTGGCCCTTAAGCAAAACCCGGACGTTATCCAACTCATCACATGGAATGACTACGGTGAAGGTACGATGATTGAGCCAGCCGAGGAATACGGCTACCAGTACCTCGAAATCGTGCAGGAAATCCGCCGCGAAATGTCTGATTCTGACTTCCCGTTTTCCAGCGAGGACTTGCGCCTGCCGCTGGAAATATTCCGTCATCGCAAAGCAGGGAATGAAACAGGTATTCTGGATGAGGCGTTTGCAAGCCTGCTCAACGGAAATCTGGCACATTCAAGGCAGTTAATTGCCGATCTGCCCACAGTAGAAGAATAAGAGGCAGGTAGGCACACGAATGTGCCTACCTTATGCTCGGCACGCTAAGGAGAGTTCAATTTTTAGCGTACGTTGGGTGGTGGCGGGACTGGTGTGAAGCGCACGACTACTGATGACCAGGGAACTATAGTGGTCGCAGTTGAGGGCGGGTAACAGTCTAATATCACTTCTGCATTGGGGTGGCTGTTGCCCGGATGACCGGGTTGCTGATCTGCCTCAAGACGGATTAGGTCACCGGGGCTACCGAAAACATCGACTCCCAAGATGTCGCCTCCATCAAGCTGGACACTACCCGTATCAACCTGTACGCCATTGATGAAAACACGATACTCAGTGGCACTAACCATGTCGCCTTCACCCGGTTTACCGCTGTTCGTAATCTCGAAGGCAGCTTTGACGATGCCCGCGCTGTAGATGCAGTCACCTTTCACTTCAAGACTGGAGCAATCGGGACGGTTTCCGCCCTGCCTATCACACGGAACTCTGCTACGGGTCGG
>JAKEEQ010000288.1 GCA_022616515.1 Chloroflexota bacterium
CGGTGACAAATGCGCTGGGCGAAGTCACCCATACCTACAAGTATGACAATCTGGGTCGGGTTCTAGAAGTGACCAACGTTCAGGATGGTGTGACCCGTTACGAGTACGATGGGGCGGGGAATCTCGTTAAGAAGATAGACCCGCTGCTCAACGAGACAGAATACGAGTATGATGTCCTCGGTCGCCTGACGAAGATCACTTACCCGGATACGGGCGGTGCGCCAGCGACGATTCAATACGAATACAACTGGCGCGGCGACATACAAATAGAGACTGACCGGGCAGGTATCAAGACATACTACAACTACAATCTAGCTGGTCAGGTAACGTGCGTTATCCGCAACTATCAGGCGATGCAAACGTTGTGTATCGATCCGAATGTTACCCAGCCGCAGCAGATCACGCTCTACAAGTACAATGATCTGGGGCAGCTTGTCCAAGAAACACAGCGCAATCGCGGACCTGTCGGCGAGAATAATGACACCGTCACGGGCTATATCTATGATGCTGCCGGGCGGATATGGCAACGTCAGCAGGCACTCACGCTTCATGCCAATGGTGATATAGACCAATATCTGTCAACCGTCTACACCTACAACGCCTACGATCAAGTGGTGATGGTTACCCATCCCGACCAGAGTATCACCAAATACACCTACGATGAGCAGCGCCGCGTCTCTGTCATCAACAATGCGAATGAGACCTGCACCTACAGTGAATACTACCCGTCAGGGCGGCTGAAGACCCAAAAGACGGTCGCCTATGGATCGGGTTGTAATCCTCTAAACACGCTCATCAGCGAAACGGAATACCAATACGACCCAGCAGGACAGACTCGCAAGGTCATCTCTGACCCCAGCGGCTTAAACAGTATTGTTCAGTACAGCTATGACGCTCTCGGCAGGATTGAAACCCAGACCGACCCACGTGGATTTGTGACCTCATACCTGTACGAGTACGATGCCATCAACCGCCGTCGTGTAACCGTCACCGCCCCCGGACCATCTACTGTTCAAGGGCAGGACGAGGTCGTGACCATCTCGTACTACAACAAGGCTGGTCAACTGGTGGAATCAGTCGGGGCCAATGGGAAGAGCACCTGCTACGAGTATGATGCGCGGGGACAGTTACTGAAGACGCTCGTGCCAGACCCGAATACACCGTTAGACTGCACCGATAATCCCTACTACACCGAATCCGTATATGACGCCGCTGGGCGCGTGAGATTCCGCTACGATGAATTGCGTAACGAGACAGAATACACCTATGATGTGCTGGGGCGGCTGGATACGGTGCTCAATCCCCAGAACCAGCCAACCAGCTACGATTATGACTCCGTTGGCAACCTCCTGAGCATTACTGACGCCGCCATCAAGACCACCAGCTTTGCATATGACCGCCTGGGTCGCCAAATACGCAAGAATTGGCCGGATGGAGTGCGTTATGAGGAATGGGACTACGACGCCGTCAACCGCACCGAAACCCATACCGTACCGGATGGGAATAATCCGGGAGCACCTGTTTACCGGGATATTGTCTCCACCTATGATGCCGTTGGACGCTTGACCGAGGTCAAGTATTTTGAGGGGCAGCCGGGTGAGCAAAAGACCACCTACGCGTACAGTTATCTGCCCGATGGTCCACAAACGGTTGTCACGCATTGTGAATCAGTTCCTTGCACCGGTCAGGTAACGACCCATCAGTATGATCGGCTGGGCCGCCTTGACTTCATCACCTACCCAACCGGACATAAGCTGGACTACAGCTATCTGATTGACGGCTCAGTCAGCCAGACGCAGGTCGGCACCAACCCACCTTTCAATGTGACCGATACTTACGATTACACCTACTATGACAACGGGCAGGTGGAAACCGTCAAGTATGATAACGCGCTGGTGGCGACGTTCACCTACACGCCCACTGGAGCCACCGACACCATCACCTACGGCAACCAGAAAGGTACCGAAGTCTATACCTATGATCCCTATCGCGACTTCCTGACGAGCATCACACTCAACTATGCCAGTGGTGCTCAACGGCAACGGTTCGAGTATGATTACGAACCAAACGGCTGGCGGGATGTCATGCGTCAGTACGATAGTGGCTCGCTGACGTACACCATCGACTACAACTACTTCCTCAGTGGGCGGCTGAAGAATGAAATTCGCAAGAATGGGTCAGGGCAAGTCGTCCAGCGACTGAATTATTTCTACAATGTCGTAGGCAACCGTAGCAGCCTGGAAAAAATTACGCCCGGCGGGACCGACACGACGACCTACGCCTACTCAACCGATGGTATGAACCAGTTACAGACGGTCACGGCACCCGGCCTCACGACCAATTACACCTATGATGCGCGTGGTAATGTCATGCAAATCAATGCTGGCAGCACGACCACCAATTTCACCTTCGATGCCCGCAACAAGGTTCAGAGCGTCAGCGGTAGCGGCGTCAACGTCACATACGACTATGACGCCGACGGCAACCGCATCCGCGAAACAGACAATGGTGTGACTACGACCTACGTCTGGGACCCGCTGACGGCTTACGGTGATGTCATCTACGAGAGCACGACTGGCTCAACCGACCGCCACTACACCCGCGCCAATGGATTGCTGCTGGCCCAGCAAACGGGCACCACCAACATCCGTTATCTCACCCACGATGCGCAGGGTACCAGCCGGGGGATGCTCAGTGCCACTGGTGCGAGTCTGCTGGAAAGCTACGACTACAACGCTTTCGGCGACTTCTACCAACCCTCCACGATGACCACCAAATTCGCCTACACCGGGCAGCAATACGATGCCGCGACGGGGTTGTACTTCCTCCGCGCCCGCTACTACGACCCGGCGATTGGGCGGTTCTTAAGCCAGGACCCGTACCCGGTCAACACGGGTAATCCGGTTGAACTGAATCGGTATGTGTATACCGCTAATAATCCGGTGAATTTCAGCGATCCGAGTGGGTTAGTTGCTTCCTTTGAATATGAAAGTCTCTTGAGTCGTGTGGCTAAAGCTATTGGTGGGCTTGCGGCAATTGGAACGTGGGTAGCTAACCATTACCTTTTGATCGCGGCTATACTGGCGGCAATCGGTGTTGTTGCCGCTGTGAGCGCCGCTACGAGCACGGGAACCAGCACCGCTGTGGACGAAGATACCCAGGAGTTTAACCCGGATGACGTCTATCAGGAACCAGTTGGTGGATCAGGTGGCAGCAGTGGGGATGGCAATGATAGTGGTGATGACCCCGGTCAGCGTCCAATAAGTTTTGCGGAAATCGTATTGCGAATTGCGGGGGGTATTGCCCTTACGTCACCGTATTGGGGGTCTATCGCGGCGGGTAGTGGCTCAGAAACAGGCCAGCGTGCTGAGACACGGAAGGGCAAGCGCGTTAGAAACAAAAAGCTCTTTTACTTTGCCGAAATTCACGACTATGTTCCACGCAACACACCAGATATTGTTGCCGACATGCAGACGATCAGCCACATTCAAGGTATACCTGGAATGGTGGGACAGTTAGAAAAGGATCAGCGATTAGTAGATCAGCCTCATGAGAGATGGCGTGAATACATCCTTGATGGTAGAAAATTTGAGTCAGAGAGAGCGATCTATTTTGCATCTCGTGGACAGTTGGCAAATGTTAATTCGACAGCGACAGGCTATGATCTAACAATACAAAACTTTCACATCCCTACAGTGATGAAAGTACAAGACAAGTGGCTACTAAATGGATATGGTGGTGGTGTTGGTGACGTGGCTAGAGAGTCCCAGACGCATCCTGAAGGAACTTACCTCGCCGAATTTAGCTATCTTACACCTGACTCGAAACTCAGTCTTGTCGCGGCTGGAGGACAAGAAATACAATGGCCATATCCTTAAGGTGGGAGCAGAATATGTTTACTGGACAGGTAGAAGCAGATACAGGCGATATACTGCGAATTCAACATGAGAACGGAAGATTAGGGGGCAATCTAGTCTATTCATTCTTATCAGGTGTCGAAGACTATTGTCTCGCAAAACCAAACACATCAATAGTTGCTGATCATACTTGGTTCGAGGCATTGGAGCAAAAACTGGGTCCTTACTTGTGCGAGGATATTCGCAAACTATTCGGCACTGTATACAGTGGGGAATGGAACTATCAAACAGATCAATATAAGATCTATCAACTCCTTAATCCACGATCAGTCCTTACAGAGCACGACTTCATTAAAACCGTTGAACATGTGAGGAATATGTGGACGGATATCGAATGGGTAATTGATACAGTTGAGAGAATAATTGATTTGCTAAGGAACAACGAAGTCAAAGAATCCATTTGGTTTGTCGGAGAAGAGTCAATACACGATTTCCAAGCGCTGCATTCCGCTCTATCACTATTAGAGGATCGTTATGCAGAAAGGGTACGTATTAACATCTCATAAGGTCAACTAAATTTTATCATCGAAATAAGACTGATCACGTTCTGGTCGATCAGTCTTATTTTGTTGCAAGTCATCAACACAAGTTTTTTGAACAACAATGCAAAATATTTAAAATTAACAAACATGGTAAACCAGCAGCGGGACAACTACCACCTACGTCTGGGACCCGCTGACGGCGTATGGTGATGTCATCTACGAGACGGACGGCACTGTCAGCTCAGAGCGCCACTACACCCGCGCCAATGGTCTGCTGTTAGCGCAACAAGTCGGTTCTACTGCCAGTTATCTAACACATGACGCTCAGGGCGGCATACGCGGCGTGATGGACAGCGTTGGTATGAGCTTCGATGTGACCTATGACTACAACGCTTTCGGCGACTTCTACCAGCCGGGCAACCGGACCACGAAGTTCGCCTACACCGGCCAGCAGTACGATGCCGCGACAGGCTTGTACTTCCTCCGCGCACGGTATTACGACCCCGCCATCGGACGTTTCCTCAGTCAAGATCCCTATCCGGTCAATACGGTCAATCCGGTGGAGTTGAACCGGTATGTCTATACGGCTAATAATCCCGTAAATTTCAGTGATCCGAGTGGGTTGACGTTCATGGAGAGGGTGGTGCAGACGCTCCCGTGGCTTCTTTTGACTGCTCTGGTCGTATCGGCATTTTCACTAACCATTAGTATTGATGCGACAACAGAAGCCATTGACGAGATCGAAGTTCCCGATTTTCCCAGCATTGATGACATTGAAGACTGGTTTAAAGGGATCGGTAGCGGTGGTTCCGGTGGCGATCCTGACGACGATGGCGGCGGCAGAGGACCTCGACTTGATCCCATCGGCGCATTTGGCAAGATTGTCAAGACCATCACCAAATTCGTGAGGGATAATGCCTTAGTCATATCGGCGGCGGTCTGGATTGCTGGGCAAGTCATTAAGTATGTGGTGCCGTATGTCGTGCCACGTGTCATGCCCGGTGAGAAGATTCAGCCGAAGCCTGATCCCAAAAAGGAGTGTGATCCACAGGAAGATCCCAACTGCGCCGATGATCCTAATGTAATAGCTATTTGGCGGGGTGTGGGAGGCAATAAGAAGAATGGGTATTGGAAAAATCCATCACTAAAAGCACGAGATTTTCGACCAAGACCGGGAGTCGATGAAGATGGACTTTCCTTGTTCGAATACGCTCACTTGCCGCCTAACTCTGTTACACCTTACGCTTATCCATTCAGTGTGAGAATTGATGGAGTCAAATCTCCGGGGATTACTGCGAATCTTACTGAAGTACCGCAATGTTATGCTACGTATACTCCTCAGTACGGAGAGGGGCATTGGTCTGTAAACTGTGTAGGAAGTATTGATACAATACTTTCTGAGTTCGCTGAAGCAAATAGGAACCAGACAATTCTTTATCCTGTATTTACTGGAGATTTTGCCGATGATCGTCGTTTTGATTGGCCCTGATATTTTGTCTGCTTGCGGAGTTAGTAGGATATATCATCATGCTGTATCATTTTGCCTACGCTTTTGAATACAAGAATTTCTACACGTCATTAGCTAATGAGCTAATTAATGGTGATGAGATAAATCTTGAAGCACTACGACAAATGGCTAAAATGACCTTAAAGCAGTCGCCTGAAGTTCGCAATATTCTTGTGAACTTCAGGTACGATGATGAGTGGTTAGAAAATCCAGACAATGACTTTTCACAAGCATATCTGTGGCACATTGTTGTCGTTGCTTCTCGGTTCGTAGAAGCACCATCTTTGAGTAACAATAGGTTTCATGGTAGTCACTATGTTATGGAACACTTTCTGAGATTTGTTGGCTGGGATACCGTTGCATACAGAAGTCTTGTGTTCGGTAAACCTATTACGTCTCTTACTACTTCACAATCTATTGAAACTGTTTTAGCCCAAATTGGAACATATGGCGGTTTTCTTAAACTTGAGGACATAATCGAACTAAAAGCCAAACTTGAGGAGAATACACAGCAGTTCATGAAGCCTCGACTAGAAGACTTTCCTCGAATCCTCACGGAGTATGCTCAACACAACTCTTTATCTATTTTTGAGATGTTAAGTCGTGCATATAAAGATGCCATTGATATGTTGACATTTGCCGAGCAGAGGCAGGAAGCGTTGTATCTATTTCGTGACTGATGAATTGTCACTCTGGTAGTATGTTCATATCAACTTGCGGTATAGAAACTTTGATGGGGATTGGCGGGCTATGTACTGCCATCCCTAACTCTTTAGATTGGGTTTGTCCCATAGTTGTCTTTGGTACCCAAAGCTAACTTGGATAGCATCTCTTTGCTTTAACCACCGAGATTTGAGTTAATGCTACAAATAGCACCACCAAGCCCCACTACACTCGCGCCAATGGCTTGTTGTTAGCGCAACAAGTTGACACAGGCTTCACTCGCTACCTGACCCATGATGCACAGGGTACCATCAGGGGAATGCTCAACAGCACGGGCGGTAGCTTCCTCGAGGAGTACGACTACAACACGTCCACCATCAGCACGAAGTTCGCCTACACCGGCCAGCAGTACGACGATGCGTCGGGGTTGTACTTCCTCCGCGCACGCTACTACGACCCGGCGATTGGGCGCTTCCTCAGTCAAGACCCCTATCCGGTGAATATGGGGAATCCCGTTGAGCTGAACCGGTATGTGTATACGGCCAATAATCCGGTGAATTTCGCCGATCCGAGTGGGTTGACGGGTTTTGCTGGAACTGCTATTCGTATAGCAACAATCAGTCTAGCAAGTGTCGTTGTTATGGCCGCACTCGCTGTTGCCATAACTGCGGCAATCGCCTATATAATTTGTTACTTGTCAGGTGAATGTGGACTGCTAGCAGCATTCCAAGATGCGTATGGTACAGCAGAAGATGTAAAGGATACCTTTAGCGACTTCGTGAATGGTCCGATGGATTGGGGCGATTGGCCCGGTGGTGGCAGAGGTCCTCGACTTGATCCCATCGGTGCATTTGGCAGGATTGTTAAGGTCATTGCCAAATTTGCGACGGGTATTGCCTTAGTCCTATCAGCGGCAGTCTGGATTGCCGGGCAGGTCATCAGACATGTCGCGCCTCGTGTAATCCCCTGGCTGTTGCCACATACACGCATTAAACCAAAACCAGAGAAACAGGAAGAGTGTGATCCGAAGTCAGATCCTATCTGCGATGAATATGTTAATCTGTATCGTGGCACTAAGAATATGCTGGAGTTGAATGCATATCAATTAACGAGAATAGTATGGAGCAAGGCCGGTGCAGAAGCAATTGCGAGTGGAGAGGATCCTCTTAGTACATCTAGACGAGCGCATCAATTACTTGTGAGTAGTTATGGGTCTGAGGCACAATATGCCTACGCTCATACATATCAGCCAGATGAACTTGCAGACAGAATGCGAAGGCTACGAAGCACACACCAAGGGCAAATCATCAATAAGACATTCATCTCTTGGACAGAGAATGTTGCAACGGCACAGGTTTTTAGCCATGGAACTGCACTATTTCATATCACAGTTCCACGAAGATTGCTTGAGGTTGTTGCTGTTAGAGGTAGTCTTGAAGAACAAGAATGGCTTTTTAGACATGGTGTAGCTGCGCGAAGGATACGATGAAAAGAATTACCGCTGAGGGTGTAAACTTCCTATATTTCGACCGTGAAAGTCTCATAGATTTTCACACATTGAAGTTAAATGCTGAGGTGCAAGGAGAGTACATCATCGATGAATTCGCGAAGTTCCATATGACACAAGATAACGATTTTAGGCTGTCAGCGTTTCGGCTACCACCCTCAAGATGGGGTGGTAGCACGGTCTATTTGTTATATTATCTGTATTGGGTAAGTCATCCCCAAAATTTAGACTTGCTTGATACAAAGGTTAGTCGTGGTCAGCATACTGATGTTGATTTTGAATTCGCGATTAAGACAACAGCCACGAACGTGATTTGCAAGCAATGTCATTCGATTTGGAGCACACTGACTTTTGCGGATGCTGATCCCTACTTTGACAACTTAGATTTGTTCAGCAGAAAAGTCATGATGGCACCTTGGTTAACCTGTCCAACATGCGAGACACCGTTTCGTTTGCAAGTGGTCAAGATCTTTAATCAATGCAATATGTCGTGGAAATAAAATCTTCAGCCAAAGTTTCTAAATGCGTTGAAGAGATCACTTAAACATCACAACTATTAGGCACTTCCATCACAAAAGTAGGAAGGGCCTAACCCCGCTACCTGACCCACGATGCTCAAGGCGGGATTCGGGGGATGCTCAACAGTGCAGGTGGCAACCTCATCGAAAGCTACGACTACAATGCTTTCGGCGATTTCTACCAGTCACCAACGAGCATGACCACGAAATTCGGTTATACAGGCCAGCAATACGATGCCGGGACGGGGTTGTACTTCCTGCGGGCACGCTACTACGACCCCGCCATTGGACGTTTTCTCAGTCAGGATCCGTACCTGGTCAACACGGGTAATCCCGTTGAGTTGAACAGGTATGTGTATACCGCCAATAATCCAGTGAATTATGCCGATCCGAGTGGGTTGCAAACTCTTGTTACCAAAGCAAATATTGAGGGACACTCTGTTGCATGGAGTAAGTATCTAGGCCCAATTGGGGTAGCGGCGGCTGCCATCTTTGCGGCGGTTGCCGTTGCGTTGTTAGTTAGTAGAGTAATTGAGGATGTCGGCAACCCCCCCAAAAACCCTGCCAAGCCGTGGGAGCGGGAAGGTGGCGATGGTGGCGACCCATCTGAGAAAAACCGACCCGACGATGGAGGCGGCGGTGGCGGTGGCATGCCCGGTCCCGGCGGCGGTGGCGGTGGCGGCGGTTTTGGCGATATCGTCAAACGAATTGTGTTTGCTGCCGTAAACATTGCCATTGGTGCAGCCGTGTTGTTTAGTAACTTCTTCAAGGGTGCTGACGATACCTTCCAGGCAAAGCCGGGCTATCGAACACAATATGAGCAAACGACTGAGGAGGTTGATGAAGCTACTGACAATAGCCGCTCTATGGATTTAGTGTATCGTAATCCTAGTGTAAGATCGTCTGAGCATCCAAGAGCTTTAATAAATGGATTTTTCCCAAAGAACCCCGCTGCAACTTACCATGTTGCTTACCACATAACTCATGGGAACAAAGTGGATACGCAGTATGTATCTACAACACGTAGTTTCATAGTAGCCCTACAACACAAGGAACCCGGCTTACCAATCTATGTGATCGATCTAAATCGGGTCCCTGGAAAGAAATACGATTTTACCATCCCTAGCGTAGCTGAGGAGTATTTGAAAAATCCTTACACGCGCAACCTAGCTGTGCGAGCACATGAAGTTACAGTAGAAGGGCCAATTCCACCAGAAGCTATCCTTACAACTATCAACTAGTCCTACGCAAATGCCCGGTCAGGTGTGCAAGCAAATGTCTGCTACAATAAAGGTTAAGCAAAACTATGCAGTACGCACCTGACCAGGCAACATTGTGAATCTAAAATTTCGTACATTTGAAGATTATGTTTAGCAAATTGCTTCTATGTGAATATCTCAGAGAGGAACAAATGTCTGACGAGGAAAAGAAAGCAGAGAGAATTGTTGACCTGATTGATGATGAAGACGGATTCACTGTCTTGCTTCATGTTAATCGTGTGTTTGATCAAGAGAAATACGATGCTCTCAGGTCTGCTATAGTCGATTATGCAGAAACTATAGAGAATAGTGTTTATATCAATCGTAAAGTGGCAGGCAGATTGTTTTTCTTGGAACAATTTCTAGAGAATGTTGCCGCCGGGATTAGTGCAAGCAAACGATATTCTGAGCTGGCGCAAACAGTTACCAGAGCACATGCAGAAATCTGGGAACTCGTTGATGATATATTATCTTGGCCCGATGAAACATAGAAACGACCACCTTTGATTACACGTCAACCGGTGCCATTGCGAGCATCACCTATCCGAATAACGCTCAGGAACTGTATGACTATGATGCGTATCGTGATTTCCTGACGGGCATCACCCTCAACAAGGCCAGTGGGGCCGAGTTGCAACACTTTGAGTACGATTACAAACTCAACGGCTGGCGGGATGGGATGCGCCAGTATGACAACGGCTCGCTGACCTATGATACGACCTACCAGTATGACGCCGCCGGACGGCTGGAGCATGAAATCCGGCGCAATGGCAGTGGCAATCCGCTCCGTCAGGCCGACTATGTGTACGATGACGTGGGCAATCGCCTGTCAATGAGCGTGAGCGTGCTGGGGGCGGCCCCGCAAACGACGACCTACGGCTACAGCAACGATGGCCTGAACCAGTTGCAGACGGTCACAGCAGGTGGTGTTACCACCAGCTACACCTATGATGCCCGCGGCGATGTGAAGGAAATCAACGCCGGTGGAACTATCACTAACTTCACCTTCGATGCCCGCAACAAGGTTCAGAGTGTCAGCGGTGGCGGCGTCAACGTCACATACGACTATGACGCCGATGGCAACCGTATCCGCGAAACAAACAGTGGTGTGACTACGACCTACGTCTGGGACCCGCTGACGGCCTACGGTGATGTCATCTATGAGACGCAAGGCACTGTCAGCACTGAACGTCACTACACCCGCGCCAACGGCCTGCTGCTGGCCCAGCAAACGGGCACCACCAACATCCGTTATCTCACCCACGATGCCCAGGGTACGATTCGGGGGATGCTCAGTGCCACTGGTGCGAGTCTGCTGGAAAGCTACGACTACAACGCTTTCGGCGATTTCTACGAGCCGGGCACTCGGACCACGAAGTTCGCCTACACCGGCCAGCAGTACGATGACGCGACGGGCTTGTACTTCCTGCGGGCACGCTACTACGACCCGGCCATCGGACGCTTCCTAAGTCAGGACCCGTACCCGGTCAATACGGGCAATCCGATGGAGTTGAACCGCTATGTCTACACCGCCAACAATCCGGTGAATTTCAGCGATCCGAGTGGGTTGCAGATGGGTGGATACGCCGTTCGCCTTGCAACGCTGCCTGTAGCAATACTAGCATTAGGGGTATTGGGGGTAGCCTTAGCAGCTTCGCTCCAACCACTTATCGCCGCTCTGGTTACGAGAACGATTACGGATACTCAAACGGGCACAACGAGTACAGACACAGGTTCCAGTGACGACGAAGACACCAAGGAATTTAACCCGGATGACATCTATCAGGAACCCGTTGGTGGCTCAGGAGGCAGTAGTGGCGATGGCAATGATAGCGGCGATGACCCCGGCCAGCGTCCAATATCCTTCGCGGAAATCGTATTGCGAATTGCAGGGGGTATTGCCTTAACATCACCGTATTGGGGGTCTATCGCGGCGGGTAGTGGCTCAGAGACAGGTCGTCGCGCCGAAACACGCACGGGTAAGCGGGTGGATACTGATGTTGACACATCAGATCTAAAACTACACCAGTACTTGTACAGAGGCGATTCAAGACCTCCGGAAGATATTCGGAGGGAAGGTGGTTTCTTCCCTGCGGTTAAGGGAGCTACAGGTGCGCCGGGAGAAATTGTCGGTCATGTTGGCGGACGGCATGTGGCTGGTGGGATATACGCACACCATTATGGCAAATATGTCTCTACGACACCTGACTTGCAAATTGCGAGAGAGAACAGTAAGGGGAAGGAGTTTGATCACATCGTTGGACACGTATATAAAATCAAAAACCCTTGTCTTACCATGCAACCCTGTGGAGCATACTCAGCATATTGGGCTTTTGTCCAACTCGGTCTTGATCCTACCGCAGAACTGGATGACACTAATGAAATAGTTTTCATGGGAATTACGTCGAACTATATTGAGAGTTATTGTGTGACTCTTCCAGGTAGTGACGATTGTGGTCCATGGATCCCGTTTTAGTTAACTCGCTCACTCGTTAACTTTGTCCTATAACTTGTGCAGCAGATGTGACTCTGCTGCACAATAGCAGACATTCAATAAATTCTACTGTAATCATTGGGGGTCTCCCCACATCATTTGGAGACACTTGGACAATCCGTTTATCCTTAATGAAGTGGTACTTCGCAGGTTAGTTTTGATGTTAAGGAGGTTCACGAACAAAAATGAGCACTATGCTCGGTCAGCTCGGAGAAGATTTGGCGAAACAAGTTCATAAGCATGATTTGCCAACAGTAAATCTGGAAATCTCCAAACCTACCATCAAAGGGAAAACACTTTTTGATGTCATGATACGTTACCTTAGCCGAGAACTTCAGAATTCGTTGTTCCTTGTAGGAGAAGATACTGATTATTTATACGCTTACACCAACAGTATCGCAGCTCTGATGGATAACTCAGATATCTTAATAGAGCATTTGACCAGAAGCGGTCATCGCTATCTTGAAGGAACTCCTCTGTCAGGCCCTCCTCAAGATCAAGTTCAGAAATATGTTGATCGCCTGCTTGATAAGCGGCTTCATACACTCCATATAGATAGGCTCCTGAAGTTGACCCAAAATGACTATGAATTATGGAAACAAATCGTGCCACAAGTCTTTTCTGAAGCTCGTGAAGAAGGCTATTTCTTCGTGATATACAATCTTGATCGGCTATTTGACGCAGCAAATGCGGAGACGCTCTGGCAACAGGCAATGTCATTCTTTCTTGCTTCGCGGGGAAGGCCAAAATTAACCTTCATTGCTCCAATAGACTGGTGGAGCTTTTCAAAGCATATTGAGAATGGCATGGCACCTGGAATAATCATGCACGTCTTTTCAGTTTTATTCTCGCCACGTCCAGCAGAACTGCCTCCCTTTAGTATAGAAGGTTGGGAACCTGAGAGATTCTATGATTTCTAAGTTTGTGTACATGACACACACATACCGGGATTTCCTGACAAGGGTCACGCTCAACAACGGCGGCACGAGCTTCGTCCAGTGCTACGACTACAATGCTTTCGGCGACTTCTACAACACGTCAACCATCAGCACCAAATTCGCCTACACCGGGCAGCAATACGATGACGCGACGGGCCTGTACTTCCTGCGGGCACGCTACTACGACCCCGCCATCGGACGCTTCCTCAGTCAAGACCCCTATCCGGTCAACACGGGCAATCCCGTTGAGTTGAATCGGTTGTTGGAAAGAAAATTAATGTGACCGACCATATGCTCCAGTGACTTGGTCGGTCACAGAATCAGTTTTCGACACACTCTACTTCGTACCGCTCCATCATATCCAGGATTTTCGCTCTTTCCATCAAATACATCTGCCCGCCAGAATCGGTCTTGCGGCAGTTGCGGTCGGTGAGCTGCAGACGCTTGAGGATATGCTCAATCCACAGGGCAGCACCCATGCGGTCTTCGCTGTAGCCCAGCAAATCGCGCACTTTTTCACGCAGATCACTGGCCTTTATCCACACCTGTTCCTCGGCATCGCGTGTCAGCAGGTCGAGCGCCATCAAGACGGCCTCCTCCTGCTGGCTGAGTGCCTTGCCTTCCGAGATTAGTACATCCCGTTTGGCCGCTTTTTGAATAGCCTCAATCAGTCCTTCATTTCACCTTGCTCCTCAAAAAAGGCAGCCAGTGCCATCAATGGCGACCACAGTTCATGTGATCGGTTGTTAAGCTGATGAAGGTCGGGCCGCTGCGCGTAGTTCTCATAGATAGTCGGATAATGCGTCAGGGCCAGCGTGTACAGTTTATGCCGGATCGTAGCCCCGTCAAACAGCGGCGGGAAGGTCGGCATCTTTTTGGCTGCCCGGCGCATGGGGATAGCAATACAGCGGCTGGCCAGGATGTCTTCCAGTCCCATGATGTTGGCCAGCATCTTGGGCGAATAGACATCAAATGCCTGTGGCTTCAGATCATCACCGGTCAGACGGATGGCGGGCATGCCGGGCTTATAGCCGCTGTTGAGGAGCTGGCGAATCTGCATCATCTCCGGATCACGGGGTTTATGGTAGCGTTCGGCTTCATCAATGCCGACCGTACAGCTATTGTGATGGATCAAGCGGAACAATGACGGTCCGGTGACATCCGAGGTTGTTATCATATTGAAGCCCAATGGCTTAGCCACATTTAAAACCGTGCTTTTGCCACTGTTCTTGGGACCGTTGAGGGCCAGATAAGGATAGGCCATAAACAAGGTGTAAAAGTAGGTACCGATGACCCACAGCGAGACGACATGACTATCCACGGTGTTGCTGAAATCAATGTACGTTGAAAACAGCCTGTGCACATCCAGATAGACCTCGCCGGGAGCAACCACTTCACCCTGGAGAAAACGCTGGATGTCGCGATACTTCCAGCGCATGAGGAACTCGGTGCCTTCCGGAATCGACCGCAGCGCCACATCCTGATCATCGAGCTGGATGATCTGCTGATTGTCCAATCGCTTCAGTTCGCGCTGGCTGGTGACCAGATAGGGCTGGATGTTGAGCCTATTTTCAGCAGTCCGTTCCATAAGTGAAACGGTCACCACGGCCATATCATGGGTAAAGCCGAGCGCGGGCGAGATGATCGGAATGTCGTCACTCATAATCTGCGGGTGTTCATCCTCGTTATCTTTACGGGTCGCTTTGAGCATGTCATTGAAATAGGTGCAACTCACCGACAACTTGCTTTTCATGAGATGCTTCAGGCGTGAGATGTCGCCTTTTTCCCAGTTGGTGGCCTGTTCAATCAATGCATCGATAGCATCCTGACGGGCAAGGGCAACCTGACCTTCAATATACCGCACTTCGGCCTCCAGCAGAGTCTGGCTGGTGTTGAGGATATGGCGTACCTGAGTTGGCGTGGCCTGCTGCTTGACCAGCCACTCATTGGCATCCTTGATGGCCGCCGGTAGTATTGGGACACAGGCGTTCACGCCGATGGCTCGCGCCAGTTCCAGTGACTTTTGTCGGGCAGTTTCTGTATTGTCGAGTGCTACATAGACACGCTTGTGTAACTTGAGCTGGTCAATCAATTCTAGTGAACTGCTCATTCCAGCCAGTGCCACTGCCGGGATGCCCCATTGGCTGAAGGTGATGGCATCGGCTTGCCCTTCGACTACAACAACTTCCTCACAACCAGCATGATAGCAGCGGTTGAAATAAGGTCGCCGTTCCCCAACAAGATCACGTGGTGGATTGTAATGCTGCTTGCCCCCAATAGAACGCCCGCTGAGGTAGACCAGGCGTCCTTTTTCAAGTTGAATATATACCAGCATCTTCCCTGGAAAGCGTTGGATAATCTGCTTCCACTTGTCAGGCAGATCTAAACCCTTTAACAGCGAGCGCTTGTTATTTGGGATGTAGCCGAGTACCTCTCGCTCAATGGTGTCAGTTTGCCAGCCGCGTGTCTCAGTGGCATATGAGAGTGCCTCATCATTCTCCAGCAGAGCAGCATGCAACCGATCAACTAACTGCCGCTCCGCCCAATAGGTTGAGTTCTGCCAGTTGTTCTTTTCGACCGGAATCCCAGCGCGTTTGGCCAGATATTCAAGTACTTCCATAAACAGCACCGGATCGCGGGCCGACCAGCGCTCGCCATGACCCAACAAGTGCCGCCCAGTAAAGTCAAAGACATCACCATGTTCATCACGTGAATTCCAGTGATACCAGCCCATGTTGGGATTAACGACCAGACTATCGTGTTCCAGTCCAATAAAGTGTGTTCCGCTCTGCTTCAGTTCAAATTTCTCACGCACCATATCTACAATAGGATTGCGGGTGCGAATCAGGTCCAAATCCATCATTTTTTGTTTACCTCCAGACAAAAGAAATGCTGCTCCAGACGAAAATTCTGGAAATTGCTTGCGTTTTTACTTGTCAGAAGGCGGGGGACATACTACAATATTGATGCCACTCAATTTGTAATATGAACCCCACCCCGTCGTGTTCTTTGCGGCGGGTGTGTTGGTTTTAGGGTGGTTTTACAACGAGTTGATACATAACATTTCCTCCAAATTTGTTGACACGTGTCAACAAATTACTGATTTGAAAGATACTCCTCGGCAGAACGCACAAAGTTTTGAAGACGCAAACGTATTACATCCTTGTCCTCTTCTTCTAGCAACAATGCCTCAGCGATTTCATGAATATCACCCGAATTGCCCTTTAAGACAGCCCGGGCGAACTTAAGTGCGTGCCGTGGTGGCTTATATGGTTTGGGTTCCTTGTCTTGATTTGGCATACATAACTCCTTTACCTGTCTGGCATTCAAATTAAAGTCAATAATCTGACGGACTACTTCGGCATGATGGATTGGTTCAATATGCAGGACATGACGTAACTTGCCTTCATCAATGCAATGCCTATCAGCAATCTCAATCGCTTCATCTGACAACGCGAGCAGTGCTTTGTATCGGCTCAAATAGGCACGTCCGATACCTCCCATCGCTGCCAGAATATCCTCCGTATATTCGCGTTTGGCACGCAGATCGTAGTCCAACGCCTGACGATAAAAGTCATTGGTAACCGGACCTTCCGGTGGGTGGATGTCATACACAGTTAGTATCAGCAGTGCTGCTTGTCGCGCCATGGCGATGGCATTTAAGCCAGACCGGGAGGTGTTTTCCTTAGCCTGTCGAAATACCGAAGCACGTTTGGAGGGGATAATGATACACGGGATTGAGCCATCGCCCTGATAGCCCGGCAGGAAATCCATCAGCAACCAGGTGGCCCAATAGCGTCGTTCACCAGTCTCGATGCGATATTGCTGAGCCACACCCTGCGAGCAGTCCACGACGGTCAATGGATTGACCTGTCCATCATCACGGATCGTCGAAGCAAGATTGATCAGGTCACGCAGGAGCTGCTCTTCCGGCGTGAAATTGACCACGATTTCTTCCTCAGTTTCTTCTACAACTGGCAGCAGGTCTAACACCATCTGGAACGGACGACCCTTCTGGCGCGAAATGATTTGCACGTCCTGGATGAACTCACGCAGGGCCTGCGTTGGCGTCAGTTGCTCATTGTGGAATTCCCAGTAGATGCGTTCAGGCAGCACGCGGCGTGGCTGGGCGGCATCCGGTCGAATGAGTTGAGCCGAGATGTATTCAACCTTGAGGCTGTTGTCGTTGAACCGCTCAGATGGATCGGCGTTTAGGAAGTCCAACTCAGCACCAATGCTGTCCAGTGGGCTGGTGTTGATTTGACGTTTCTTAGCCATTACGCACCCACCTTTTCAACCATCAGCTTGGCCAACTCACCGACCAACTCAGCATAGGCTTGACTGGCTGAGCAGCGTGGATCGTATTCAAACACACTGCGGTGGGCATGATGGGCATAAGCGACGGCTTCATTGACCGGGATAATGCCAAGTACCAGTTTGCCCAGTACTGGATGGGCCAGCAGATTCTCAAGCAGTTCTGTATGACCACGGACGCGTTTGTCCATCTTGGTGACAATGATGCCACTCACCTGTAAGGCCTGATGCCGCCAACCTTCCCGGATGTCGTGGATTTTGTTGATAACGGATTGCAGACCAACTGTTTCCAGATAGCGCGGTTCAATGGGAATAAGCGCGTCGGTGGCGGCAAGTAACGCCATCTCCGTCATTAAAGAAAACGATGGACGGGTGTCGATGACAATCGCGGCGTAATGATGGGCGATCTGCTGCAGCGGCTGAGATAGCCGATATGGTGCACCCGGTACGCCCATCAACTCGCGTTCTGCACCTTCCAATAGGGAAGCTGCGGGCAGCACATGTAGATCCTCATCCCACTCACTGGTAACCGTGCATTCCGACAATACGGCTGACGCATCTTTACGATCGGCCATCAGGACGGTGTAAAGACTGTGATCACGACCGTGATCCGAGACGCCCGTCGTCACCAGCGAGCCATGACCCTGACTGTCGGTGTCGATGAGCAACACTCTCGTGTTGGGTGCGTTGACCTGTTGCAGTACTTTGACTAGTCCATAGGCGACATTGGTGGCTGAAGTGCTTTTAGCGACGCCACCTTTGTGGTTGGTCATTACGAATATCCGTGTCATTACATACCTCCTTTGTTGTGTGTTTTGACACAGCGGAGGCGCGGTTTCACTGCCAAAACGGGGACCACGTCGATTCGTGGTACACTACCCGTGGAGTGAGCTATGGCGCTCTCCGGCAAAGAGGTGGCAGGATTTGACACAGTCCTGTCACCGCTAAGCTCAATCCTCAGCGGCAGTGGTCAACAGGCGTTCTAAACGCGCCCGCTGGGGGTATGCAATTGAGTTTACAAAATGGATTAAGCGGCGTGTGGGATCATCGAACAAATGTTCGTAATGTACGCGGTTTGGGGCACTTGCTCATTCTGGTAAAGATAGAATACCTTATACCTGAACTGATTAGCGTTGGTTCAGGTTATTTTTATACCAACTCTCCTATTATCTCTCACCCACTCGTCCTACATCATAATCCGTCTTTCGTTCGATGAAAAAAGTAAACTGGTTGTTTACGCTGAAAAATAGGCCGTATATGGATGTTATTGGGAGGCGGTGATGAGTACGAAAATCAAAAAAGAAGAAGTCTACATTGATGCCGATGGTAGTCAACCGGAATTGAGACGGCGTCGTCAAGTTATTCATGATCAGGATGCTGAACGGCGCATAGCAGTGCGTAAAGTCGCTAATTTTGTGTGGTTGTTGTTTGGCATCTTGAATGTGCTGCTCGTGTTTAGATTTGCGCTCAAACTGATGGGAGCCAATCCAGAGAATGCGTTCGCCGATTTCATTTACGATCTGTCGGAGTTGTTCGTCAGTCCGTTTGTGGGCCTGATTGAATCGCCGACTTCGGGCGATCTGATCTTTGATGTACCCGTATTGGTTGCCATCATCGTTTACTCGCTGGTAGGGTGGATACTGGTCCAACTGATATGGCTGCTGCTGTATCATCCGGGCGAACGTGTCATATCCACCTTCGAGGAAAGCGATTAGCGTATCTATACGTGAGGTTCTTTTTCTCTAATCTGCCACGGCTTATCAGGTTGGCAGTTTACGAACAGACACAGGAGGTTAAGCATGATTAACCATATCAAACAGTTGCTCACTATCACGGTGCTGACTATGTTAGTGGTCGGTGTCGGCGTTACAGGCATTGTGAATGCTCAGGGCAACAACAAGGTAACAATCTGCCATGTGCCACCCAGCAATCCCGGCAACGCACATACCATCACGGTAAGCGAGAATGCTGTTGATGCACATCTTGCTCATGGTGACTATCTGGGGCCGTGTGAAGAGGTTGAAGAAGAAGATAACGCCTTCGTGGAGCTATCCGGTGTAGTCACGAATTTCGATTCTGTTACCAGAACCATTCTCCTTGAGGATGGTACGCTCATCATTCTATTTATGGAACCCGACTTCGACATCACGCCGGGAATGCAAATTCTGGTACTCGGTTATGAGATCGAGGAAGGCCGCTTTGTGGCTGTCTTCATCACCACCGAAGCCCAAATACCGGATATTGCACCTGAGCCACGCCTGCCAGTATGGATTGATCTCACCGGGCAGGTAAGCCAGTACAATGCCGAGTTTGGTACATTCTTACTCGACGGCATCCCGGTGATTTTGACATTCGCGGTTCCTGAAAATCTGATCATTGAAAATGGGATCATGCTGACTGTTCACGGTGAACTGCTACCAGATGGACGCTTACTGGCAGATGACGTGTCGGAATTCGTTGCGCCAGATGTTGACGCTGAAATTCCCACTGAGGGGCCAGTAACCATCTGCCATATCCCGCCGGGGAACAGCAACAATGCACATACCATTACCGTTGATGCATCTTCCGTCTCCGCCCATCTGGGCCATGGGGATTATCTGGGTGCGTGCGGCGAGGGTGCCAGTGCTGAGGTGATCACGGACGAGATGACCGTTGTTGAGACAACTTGTGAGGGTGCATGTAATCCGGAACTGATTGTGTTAGTCGATGCCTTTGGCGTTGCATACACGGAGCTGGTGGACCTACAGGTACGGGGTCATGCTGTGGGTGAGATTGCACGTTTTTGCGTCATTGCCCGGCTTGCCGAGGTCGAGATTGAACAGATTGTGACCCAATATGAGACAGGCAGCAGTTGGGGACAGATTTTGCAGCAATATCCCAATGTGACCCCTGCTGATTTCCGTGCGAACAGCAATCTGGGTACGGGTCGGGAGTAGTTCTCGACATCTGAAAGTTTAACCC
>JAKEEQ010000289.1 GCA_022616515.1 Chloroflexota bacterium
TAGAAGTGGAGCTAAGTCACCTCTTTCGTACTTTCCCGTACAATGAGTTTGGGCGGAACGAGAATCTGCTGGGCAGAAGACAGCTCATTTGCCAATTTCTCGGTCATTAAAATCGTCGCCCGATAACTCACCTCATAGGGCGACCATTCCAGTGTGGTCAGCGAGGGTGTCACGACGCTGGCGAAATTACCCCCAAAACCGATTGCCATTACCGAACAATCTTGAGGCACATTCCGTCCATGTTGAGTCAGAGCCTTAATGCTGCCGGCAGCGGTCAAATGGCTTACTGTGATGATAGCAGTCAGTTCAGGGTTTTCGCGGAACAAATCATTGGTTCCCTCAAAGCCTTCTTCAACGCTGTTCAACCCAATCTCACGGTAACAGCTACGCAAGCCATATTTGCTAAGCGCATGTTGATAGCCGTCCAGCGAGCGAACCGCGGGACCTAGTCCCGTTTTGTGCCAAGATTGCGGGTATGTCAGAAAACCAATGTCGCGGTGTCCTAACTCGACCAGATAGTCGAACGCAGCAACCATTGCAGTTTCAAAATCAAGGTCGATAAAACTTAAGTCTTCCAGATCGGCACACCGACCAATCATGACGAACGGGTAATTGTTTTCTCGAAGAAGATTGACACGCCAATCATCCATACGGACTTGTAACAAGATGATGCCATCAATCTGATTGCTGCGATACATATTGAGTAATGCTTCAGGGGTTAGCTGCGAAACAAGGAAGTTTATGAAATATTCTTTTTCGCTGGCTGCCTCTGCTGTACCTGTAAAATAGGATGTCTCAATGACACTGCTGAGATCGTGAGGAGATTCAATCGGATGATGCAGCGCAAGGGTCATGGTCGCGCCACCACGTAAACGCCGAGCCTGTGTATGTGGTGTATACCCCAACGTGCGAATAGCCTCATGAACACGTTGGCGGGTTTCCTCAGCGACATATTCCTTGTCATTGAGGATGCGAGAAACTGTAGGAATCGAAACACCAGCAGCTTTGGCAACATCGGCTATGGTGACACCTCGATTTTCATTTCGGGAAGGGGTATTTTTTTTGGTCATTAACACCCATTTTTTCTGATAACGATTTCTGATAACGTTATCAGAAATCACATTTTTTGTCAACAGACCTATAAAGATTTCACCTATGTCTTTGACGTTTCCAGCACTCGCCCAAACCTACACCGTTGCCAGCGGGGCGGTGTCGGGAAGCATGTCTACTTCTACGCCGACAGCCTGCCGCCGAGCGTCAAAGCGATGGGAACTCCGATTGGCAATGTGGAATTGGGCGGGGAGGGACGGTAGGTGGCCGCGCCGCCGAGCATTCACCCGACCACTGGACAACCGTATCGGATTGAGCAGGCATTCGACATCCTGCGTGTCACCGATCTGGCGGATTTAGCCACATGGATTGAGGCGTTCAAACCACGCCAGCCAGTGCGGTAGTGGCAACCACCGACACGCATGAACTTTCCGACAGGGGATGCACCGCTCAACCCGCGTGTCATTGATGCGATTGCGCGGATGCTGGCAGGGCAGAGTTTCAAGCAGCATGGTGACTGGCTGCACGGAAGCTGCATTCACCCGGAGCGGCACAGGAACGGCGATAGAAACCCATCCTTCGGGTTTAACACGCAGAGCGGCTACAGACACTGTATTTGTGTGTGGCACGATGCTGGCGAAAGAGGTGTGCGAGGCGCTCAACATCGACCCGGATGGGGTAGGTGGACTGGTCGAATGCCCGCAGTTAACGACGAGACAAACTCAACCAACAGCGAAGCGAAAGTCTGTGTCCGATAAGCCGCACGATCCACCACCTGCACCGACGGGTTACAAACTGCCGGACTGGTTGGAGCAGTACATGGACTGGTCGGGAACGACGGGCAATCAGACCCCGATGATTTTCCATCAGGCAGCGGGACTGTGGCTGCTGGCAACCGCTGTAGGACGTAGGCTCTATGGTGAAGCGCCGTGGGGCGTGAAGATTTACCCTAACCTGTACCTGATGCTGGTGGCAGGAACAAGGTTCTATCGCAAGTCCACCGCCTACAAACTGGCGGAGCAGGTGGCACGCGCCGCCATCCCGCACATGCTCATGCCCACACCGGGTTCACCGGAGCGTTATCTGGAGGCGCTGGCGGAGAAAATCGCCACTGGCGAATGGGTAGAGATCCTTGGAATTGGCAAGGTGCAGGTCAGCCGCGAAGAAGGCAAAGGCTATTGACGAAGCCTGAGCAACCCTGCGAAATAATGTGTCATTGCCGAATAGGGCTGACTGGGTGCTGGCAGTAGGTTTACAATTTGAGCACCTTCTTGGCATTCTCTAATAAAATTTTTTGCCGGACTTCTTCTTTGAATTCCAATGTCTCGAAGTCTTGCAGCCAACGTTCTGGCTGTAGCACCGGATAATCCGACCCGAACAACACCTTATCTTTCAGGATAGACCGGACATATTGCACCAGTATAGGGCGGAAATATTTGGGCGACCAGCCGGACAGGTCCATATAAACATTTCCCTTATGCAATACAACCGAAAGTTGTTCCTCCTGCCAGGGCACAGCCGGGTGCGCCATAATAATCGTCAAATCGGGGAAATCTGCTGCTACATCATCCAGCAACATCGGATGCGAATATTTCAGTTTATAGCCGCCGCCGCCCGGTGTCCCCGCCCCAACACCTGTTTGTCCCGAATGAAACAACACCGGAATCTCTAGCTCCGATGCTTTCTCCCACAGTGGATAAAAGCGCGGGTCATTTGGGAAAAACGCCTGTGTTGTCGGGTGTAGTTTTAGCCCGCGGAGTCCAAGTTCCTTGACGGCGCGTTCCAGTTCATTGATAGCAAGTTGACCTTTCCAGGGGTCTACTGATGCGAAGCCTATAAACTGGTCGGGATATTGCTGGACAATGGTGGCAACATAATCATTGCCTACATAGGGTTCGCCCGTTGTGGTTTCGGCATCAATCTCAAAAATGACCGCAAATATATCCAGTTCCTGATACTTCTCGTACATGGCTTCAGGTGTCGTGGGCATATTCCCTGCGCCGAAGTAGCCCGCCATTTTCTCTTTTTCTTTCGTCGAAGCATGGTCAGCCAGAGCCGGCACATGCACATGCACATCAATAGCCTTCATTTAAAATCTCCTCACAAAAGACTTATAAGCAGTCAGCACCTGAGTAGTTCTAGCGGACAAGCTAATTCACCGCGTGCGGTTGGTCGCCCCAATAAGGTGCGCGCAGCACCCGCTTTAAGATTTTGCCGGCACCCGTCATCGGCAGCGGATTGTGTGAAATTTCGACACTGCGCGGACACTTATACCCCGCAATCAGTTGGTGGCAATGCTGGATGAGTTCGGTGCTGGTCAGGCTTGCTCCGTCGCGCAGCACGACAACCGCATGAACCGCTTCGCCCCACTTTTCATCAGGGATACCAATCACCGCGCACATGGCAACCGATGGATGCTGATAAATCGCGGCTTCAACTTCCGCCGAATAAACATTTTCTCCGCCAGAAATAATCATGTCCTTCATGCGGTCAACAATATAGAGAAAGCCATCTTTATCCATATAGCCCATATCGCCCGTATGCATCCAGCCGTTACGCAGGGCATAAGCAGTTTCGTCGGGCTTGTTCCAGTAGCCCTTCATAATATTGGGACCGCGCACGGCAATTTCACCGACTGACCCTAACGGTAGTTCGTTGTCGCCTTCATCCACAATTTTGACTTCAACTGTGAACATCGGCTGACCCGCTGATTCAATCTTGTCGGCGAAGCTCCCATCGGGGTCATGATACTTATCGAGCAGCATACTAACGTTGGGCGAAGTCTCGGTCTGCCCATAACCCTGAAACAATCGGCACGTAGGAAAGGCTTTGCGTGTGCGGGCGATGAGCGCGGGTGCCATCGGCGAACCGCCATAATTCAACCCACGCAACGACGATACATCATACTGTTCAAAATTCTTGACGTTGAGTAACATATTCACCATCGTCGGCACAAGACCACAGTGCGTAATCCGATACTCCTCTATCACTTTCAGCATAGTTTCAGGGACAAACTTCGGGATGAAAACGTGTGTCCCCGCTATGAGTGTTGTGCCAATCATCCATTGGGCATCCGCGATATGAAACATCGGCGCAGAATGCAGATACATCCAAGGAGTTCCCTCATACATATTGAGCAACACCGTCATTGCGTTGCTGATGAGGTTGGTATGAGTCAACACGACCCCCTTGGACTGCCCGGTCGTGCCA
>JAKEEQ010000290.1 GCA_022616515.1 Chloroflexota bacterium
AGCGGGAAGACGAAATCTCAAGTTGGGCATCTTCCCGATCTAACCGGGCGCGGATTGCATCACCAATGCGCCGGATGTCGGCATCGCCTATCCCTTGAATATCGGCCAGACTTTTGATCGTTTTGGTCGTCATCTTCTTGGCTTCTGCCAGTTTGAGCAGTTCCTGAAGGTGTTCACGCTCCTGCCGGGTAGTGCCAAGTTTTGCCTCTAGTTTTAATTTAGCATCCAGCATTTTCTTATATTCGGCTTCTTGCAACTGCCACTGCTCGTAATATTCCTGCGCAAGCTGCTGTTTGGCATTCAGGTCAGCCTGAGCCGCCGCAGCCAGGTCATTCTTGCCGCGCGTCAGCAGCGTATCAATATCACGATCCAGTTTCTCGGCAGCCGCTGCCGTTTCATCATACTTGCGCTTCAGGGTGCGAACACTGCCACCAACCGTGACAATGGAAGTTTCGAGGGAATCCAGGTCACGCTCAGCACGGCGGATATATTCATCCATTACCTTGACCGAGTTTGACTCCAGCGCCTTATCAACCATGCCATGCAGATTCGCAGAAATAAGCGTCCCGATTTTGTCGAGGATTGACTCCGCCATTGACCGATACCTTTCTGTTGCCTTATATGCTCAGGTCATAGCCACCTATTGTATAACAAGATGAAAATTTAGCCCAACGCGCCAAAGCAACGGCACATTCGGCGATATGGATGCCTTCGGGACACATTCCAATTTGACACGATTTACGTTAACCGAGTAAATTTCGCGCGGAACAGTGTTCTCCAGTCAGGATGTCAAATTCTTTTTGCCGTGAAGGAAATCTTATGACCACAATCGCCAATCTCATCTGCGAATATCGCGCTAACCCATTGGGTATTGATGTGACAGCGCCTCGGCTTGGATGGCAGATGCAAACGGAACATCCTGGTGCGCGGCAGACTGCTTATCGTCTTTTTGCGGCAAGCGATCCGGTATGGCTAACCGATGGTAAGGCTGATTTGTGGGACAGCGGCAAAATCGAATCGGATCGCTCGACGCATATTCCTTATGATGGGCAACCGCTCAAGTCTCGCCAGCGCATGTACTGGAATGTAACGGTGTGGGATGAGAACGGTATGGCGCATCAGAGCGATACGGCCTGGTTCGAAATCGGCCTCCTGGAACGGGAAAACTGGATTGGCAATTGGATTGGCGTCGAACTGCGCGGCGGCCCTCGCAGCATGATTCCCGCGCCATACCTGCGTAAGGCGTTTGTCCTGCCAGGGACAATTAAATCGGCGCGGTTATATATTACTGCCCTCGGTCTTTATGCCTGTTCCATCAACGGTCAGACCGTTGGTGACCATGTGTTGTCGCCGGGATGGACGGACTATACCAGGCGAGTGCACTATCAGGTTTATGATGTTACAGACAGCTTGCGAGGCGGCGAGAATGCTATTGGGGTTATTCTAGGGGATGGCTGGGCCGTGGGACATCTGGGCTGGTCGCACCGCCAACAATATGCCGAACGGCCTCACCTTTTGGCCCAACTAGAGGTGCGTATGGGCGACGGAAGCGCAATCACCATTGCTACTGATAGCAGTTGGAAATACCAATTTGGCCCCCTCTTGAACAATGATCTGCTCATGGGCGAAGAATATGATGCGCGCCTGGAGATGCCCGGCTGGGATAGCCCGCATTTTGACGACAGCACATGGCACAATGTCAAAGTATTAGATGCTCCTGAGATTGCGCTGGTTGCCACCAATGGGCCAGTAATGCGCCGCATCCAGGAACTCAAGCCCATCAGTGATCCTGTCGATAAAAGTCGATCCAGCAGTCCACGCTATATCTTTGATCTGGGGCAGAATATGGTTGGTCGCGTGCGTCTAAAAGGCAGCGCGCCCGCTGGCACGAATATCACGCTGCGTTTTGCCGAAGTGCTTAACCCCGATGGCTCGCTCTACACGACGAACCTCCGCAATGCCCGCGCCACCGATTATTACACCTTCAAGGGCAACGGTGAGGAACTATGGGAACCAACATTCACTTTTCACGGCTTCAGGTATGTCGAATTAACGGATTATCCGGGCACAGTCACCCGCGATACCATCACCGGTATCGTCATACACTCCGACATGTTGCCTACAGGAGATTTTGAGTGTTCCGACCCACTTGTGAACCAGTTACAGCGCAATATTGTCTGGGGCCAGAAAGGGAACTTTGTTGATGTGCCTACCGACTGCCCCCAACGTGATGAACGGATGGGTTGGACGGGCGACATTCAAGTTTTTGTACGTACCGCCGCCCTCAACTTCGATGTAGCCGGATTTATGACCAAATGGGCGCAGGATGTGGCGGATGCCCAGGATGAGCGGGGCGCTGTGCCTATCGTCGCGCCCGTTTTCGGGCGTGGTAAACCGGGATACCGGGGGGATGGTGGGCCAGCCTGGGCCGATGCCGTCATTATCTGCCCCTGGACTATCTACCTCTGCTATGGCGACCAGCGCATCCTGGAAAACAACTATGCAGCTATGAGTAAGTTCATGGACTTTGTCCTCACCACTAGCCCTGGCTATATCCGTTGTGCGCCAGAGTATGAAGGTTGGCGCGGTTTTGGTGATTGGCTTTCAATCAATGCCGATACTCCGCGTGATTTGATCGGCACCGCTTTCCTGGCTTATGATGCCAGCCTGATGGCGCAAATCGCCAGTATATTGGGGAAAACAGATGAAGCAGCCAGGTATCACAAACTGTTTGCTGATGTGAAAGCGGCTTTTGCAGCCCGCTATCTGGTAGGTCACAAGGCAGCGGATACCCTTTCATACAGCAGTTCGCAAGTGTTCAATACCGACCTGTTTACGCCGACACAAACGGCTTATACCCTCGCGCTGCACTTTGACCTGTTACCTGAAGAACTGCGCCCGTTGGCTGTTGCAGAGCTGGTCGTGGACATCGAAAGGCGCGATCTGCATCTTTCTACAGGTTTTGTTGGTTCGCCCTATCTACCCCATGTTTTGAGCGCCCATGGGCGGCTCGACATTGCATACGCACTTCTCCATCAGAAAACCTGGCCCTCATGGCTTTATTCGGTGACGCAAGGGGCAACCACCATCTGGGAACGCTGGGATGGCTGGACTGAGGAAAAGGGCTTTCAGGACCCCGGAATGAACTCGTTCAACCACTATGCCTACGGTTCCATCGGGGCGTGGCTCTATACTACCGTGGCAGGTATCGAAATCGACCCCAAGCAGCCGGGTCACAAACACGTGATACTGCGTCCTCAACCGGGCGGCGATTTGACTGCTGCCTGTGGCAAACTCAAGACACTTTTTGGGGAATTGGTTTCGGAGTGGAAAATCGCTGACAACACGTTTGATTGGACGCTGGTTGTCCCTCCCAACACGACTGCGACAGCATATTTGCCCATGAAGACAGCGCGTTCGATCACGCTGAATGGCGCACCAGCCGAGGGGACAGTTCACGAGATCACTGCTGGCAAATACCGCTTTGTGGTAAGCAATTTTTGACCGAGTTTGGGCCGTCGCAGGTCACAAAGCTTTGGCCTTTTGCGGTTGGGAGTGGCAAAAGGCGTGGGGATGTTTTTGGAGGGGCGGATTTCAAACCTGCCCCTCTTCAGCCCCACGACCCGTACCGAATGCCTTGTATACCCTTGAAATTAACCATTCCCTGGTTGGTTAGCCTGAGAGCCGGACGTAAACTAATGTTCTAAAAGCGAACGATTGGAACGGGCTAAGAGACGCTTGACAAAGGGCGGTAGGTCGCCGAAT
>JAKEEQ010000291.1 GCA_022616515.1 Chloroflexota bacterium
CATGTTGACCAGCCCGAGTCAGGCCGACAGGCAAGGACTACGTTAGAGACGAATATATAGGGACGGGTGGGTGACGCTCCAGCCTGCTCCACTCCGCTGTGTCGTTAAACATACTGAGGGTCTAGGTAAGTGCGGTACAGATACAAAACCGTCTCATAACATGGGCGAGGAGGACTTTACCCGTGAAAACGGAGAACCGAAAGGTAGCTTTCATGCAACGAGTATTGGTGGTAGACAAGAATAAAAATCCGTTGATGCCGTGTCATCCAGCACGGGCACGGCAACTATTGAAACAGGGCAAGGCCGCTGTGTTGCGCCAGCAGCCCTTCACCATCATCTTGTTTGAGCGGGAAGGTGGTGAGACGCAGGAAACGCAGGTCAAGATTGATCCCGGCTCGAAAACAACAGGCATCGCTCTTGTCGCTGATTTCAAGCGTGGCTTACGTTGTATCTGGGCCAGCGAATTGGAACACAGGGGGCGGCGTATTCGGGATAACTTATTGAAACGCCAACAACTCAGGCGAGGTCGGCGCAGCCGCAAGACTCGTTACCGCCAACCGCGTTTTGATAATCGCCGTAAACCACCGGGGTGGTTGCCCCCATCGCTGCAAAGTTGGGTAGCCAACATCCTCACATGGGTCAGTCGGCTGCGACGATTTGTACCTGTCACCCATCTGGCAATGGAATTGACAAAATTCGATACACAAAAAATGCAAAATCCCGAAATCTCAGGTATTGAATATCAACAGGGAACCTTGCAGGGCTACAACGTGCGTGAGTATCTGCTGGAAAAGTGGGGACACCACTGTGTATACTGTGGCATAACTGGTGTGCCGTTGGAAGTCGAACATATCATTCCCGAGGCCAGAGGTGGGAGTGACCGCGTTCCCAATCTCACCATCGCCTGTGGACCCTGTAATCGGAAAAAGGGAACCATGACTGCTGCTGAGTTCGGCTATCCTGAGATTCAAGCACAAGCCAGCAAGCCATTGAAAGATGCCGCTGCTATCAATGCGACTCGATGGGAATTGTACAAGCAGTTGAAGGCCACCGGGTTGCCCCTTGTGGTTGGCACTGGCGCACGTACCAAATACAATCGCATCCGGCAGAGCTATCCCAAAACCCACTGGCTGGATGCCGTCTGTGTGGGCGAGAGCGACGCTGATGTCTTTGTCCATCCTGCCCTGAAACCGTTAATCATCACCGCCACCGGACGCCAATCCCGTCAGATGTGCCGGGTGGATAAGTATGGTTTCCCGCGTACCTCTGCCAAGCAAAATCGCATGGTTAAGGGTTTTCAGACAGGTGATAGGGTCAAGGCGGTAGTCACTCAGGGTAAGAAAATGGGCACGTACACCGGGCGGGTTACCGTTCGCACATTGGGTTATTTCAACATCAAAACCGCTCACGAGATGGTTCAAGGGATTCATTATCAATATTGCCACCTCCAGCACCGGAGTGATGGCTATGTGTATCACACGTAGTAAGGAGCACAGTGCTCCGCCCCGCCGCCAGCGACGGGGTTTCCGCGCTAAAATCTGATGAAAGGAAATTGTTGTGGGAGATCAATGGTTGATGACCATTGCCGTGCTGGGCGGTACTGGAAAGGAAGGCTCCGGGCTGGCACTGCGCTGGGCAAGTCACGGCTACCGGGTGTTGATTGGTTCGCGCACCGCCGACAAAGCGGTGGCGAAAGCACAGGAATTGAACAGCGAGCTTGGGAAAGAAATTGTTGAGGGTTACGGTAATGAGGAAGCCGCCGCGAAAGCCGATATTGTTGTGTTGAGTGTGCCCTACAGCGCCGCCCGCGCAACACTTGAAGCAGTCAAAGATGCTGTGCAGGGCAAAACGTTGATTGATGTGACGGTTCCACTCATGCCGCCGAATGTGCGTACAGTACATATCCCGGAAGGAAAAGCTGCCGCCCTCGAAGCGCAGGACTTTCTGGGAGATGGTGTGAAAGTTGTGGCGGCGTTTCAGAATATCAGCTTTGTCCAGATTAAGAATCTGGATAACGAAGTCGATTGTGATGTGCTTGTCTGCGGCGATGATGAAGACGGCAAAGCCGACGCGATGCGACTGGCGCAGGCTGCCGGAATGCGCGGCATTGATGCAGGCCCGCTGGCGAATGCTGTGGCGGTTGAATCACTTACCCCCGTGCTCCTCTACATCAACAAAAAGTACGGTGTCGTGGGTTCAGGGATTCGCATTACAGGAGTAGAGGTTTAACCTTGCCTGCCGATCATCTTGAACTCTTCGCACTGCCGGGCCTGCCATCCATCCAGCCGGGCGATGATCTTGTCACGCATATTCTGGAAGGCATTCAGCGGGCACACTTGACACTGCACGAAGGCGACATTCTCGTCATCTCGTCCAAGATTGTCTCAAAAGCGGAAAATCGCTATGTTGATTTGCGAACGATTACGCCTACTGCCGAAGCCATCCAACTCAGTGAGACAACCCGTAAAGACCCGCGACTGGTAGAGGTCGTTTTACGTGAATCGGTGCGCGTATCGCGGGCTGCACCGAATGTGTTGATTGTCAAACACCGTCTTGGTTTTACCTCAGCCAATGCGGGCATTGATCAATCCAATACAGGACGTGAATCCGGGGAAATCGTCCTGCTGCTTCCTGAGAACCCGGACCAATCCGCGGCCCGCCTTGCCGATGAAATTGAACGCCGGACGGGTATCCGACCACCGACGATCATCAGCGACACACACGGACGCCCCTTCCGTATCGGTAATTTGAATGTAGCGATTGGGGCCAGCGGACTCCCCGTGCTCTACGACCAACGCGGTGAGATGGACCTGTATGGGCGTGAATTACAGGCTACTATCACCGCCATTGCTGACGAAATTGCTGCCGCTGCCGGACTTGTGACAGGTCAGGCAGATGAGGGTCAACCTGTCGTGTTAATGCGCGGATTGATGCTTCCCGATGAACCACCGGGACAGGCCGCAGACATCATCCGCCCGCCTGAACAGGATTTATACACGTAGCCAGAATCAAAACCGCGAAGCATCGCGACTTCGCGGTTATTTTTGCGGAGGATATTACTTTGACTACCCCAACTGACTTGTGCAGAATTCCATATGGTCATTCAGCGTGGGAGTGGTATTCACCCAGGCATCGGCGCGTACCCAGTTAGGCGGCGGCCCAAAATTCGGCACCTCGGCTCCCAACGGATTGGCGTAACCATCGCCTTGACAGATTTGTGCGAGCATTATCTCACGTTGTGTTTCACTCAGGTCCAGATACTCCCCGTCCAGATTCAGGATGTACCTCTTTATCTGATACTCGCGGCCCTTTGACCAATATTCGGCCTCTGTCAGGGTTGTCTGGCGCTGGCGTGGACCGTTCATCGCCCCTTGTGTCTCGAAGGCATATTCCTGCCACGAGTGCCCGACTTCTTCAATGAAGGTGGCTAAAACATCGTCGGCGACACGAATGAGCTTGCCATCCTCGGTTGGAGTCGTAAAGAATGACGGGCCAAATCGTACCTGCGCTTCCAACTCGCGAAATCTCGCTTCGCAGGTTGCCGTATCAACCATTGCCGATTTTTCGAAGCATTGGGCTGGAACTTCGTCAAAGTCGATCACTGCGCCGCGAATGTGCCGCATCATGAACTTATCGTAAACAACTGAGTCGCCGGGTGCTGGTCCCCAATTACCCAGCCCTCTGGCAGCGCCATGCACAGCATTGACCGCCACCTGTCCTTCACCCTGTGCGGACAACGTAATGAGATCGTTGACATTCAGTTCAGCGCCAATTGGCCCGGTCGCCTGTGCGCTGAAAGCCCAATAGTTCAGACTTACGACAACTATTATGACTGCCATGACGATTTTCGTAATTTGTTGCTTCAGGTTATGATTGAACATGAGATCCTCCACTTGATTTCAAATCTGTAATCACAGAATAGAGATCAAGCATTCGGACTCGGTTTTGCGTTTGCTCAGATAGTGTTCGGGAATCGTTCGCCCGCGATAAAAGGTTTTCTCATGACTCCACAGTTAAATGTCTATTCACTTGGAGAATTGCGCATCTCTCTGGATGATCAGCCAATATCGTTCGGATCGAACAAAGCGTCGGCGTTGTTGATATACCTCTTAGGAACGGGCAGGTCACAGCCGCGTGAAGTATTGGCCGAATTGCTTTATGAGGGCTATCCACAAAAGGATGCAATGAGCAATTTCAGACGCGAATTATCAGTAGTACGCACCGCTCTACCAGACGTTATTGACTCCAGTCGAGATTTTGTCTGGCTGAATGCAGAGGCGACTATCTGGTTTGATTTTGCCGAACTTGAAGCGAGTCTGATTTCGATACCGGAATATTTGACCACGGAAACAGCACTTGAAATCCAGCAGCAAATCTCCGAATTGTTTGTTGGCGATTTTCTAGAAGGCTTTCCCGACATCGGCAGCGCGGCATTTGAGCAGTGGGTGCTTGCCGAAAGAGACCGCTTAAAACGACGTGTTCAGAATGGACGGCTGGCTCTAGCCAATTATTTTATTCAACATGGTCACTACGATGCAGGTCTTGAAACCACCGAAGCGCTGCTCAAACTTGATGAACTTGACGAAGAAGCATATCTGCTGCAAATGATTGCGCTGGCACAATCCGGGCAACGTCACAATGCCATTCGAACGTTCCAGAATCTGTCAAAGGTGCTGGAGGAAGAACATGGTCTTGAACCCGATGCTGGGGCGGTTGAAATTTATGAACGTATCCGGGCAGGAGAAAGTCTGGACGATTATTTCCCGGAACCTGAAGCCGTTGGCGGTTACGAAAGTGCTTCAGATCAAATTCCAAACAACTTACCTCGCCAGTTAACACCTTTTGTGGGACGCTCAAAGGAAATTGAGCAATTCTTAAATATAATGACACCATCCAACCCCCGACTGATTACGATTGAAGGGTCAGGCGGTATCGGCAAAACACGCTTTGCGCTTAAGGTTGCCGAGCATCTCATGCCACAGTTTTCACATGGCGTTTATTTTGTGCCATTGGCTGACCTCGGCTCGCCAGAACAAATTGTCCCCACCATTGTGGAGAGCATGGACATTGACTTGTATGGTGACAAACGTCCAGAAATAGAACTAAGCGAATACATTGCCGACAAGAAGATTCTCCTGCTGCTGGACAATTTCGAGGATGTGGCGGACGGGGCAGAGATTGTAGCCGACATTCTGGCACAAACGGCAGAACTGACGATTTTCATCACCTCCCGCGAACGACTTCGCCTGCGCGGGGAGACTTCTTTTCCCCTTGACGGATTACATTATCCACGCTCGGATGAAGATGCACATGACATTCTGGAAATTGATTCAGGCCGGTTGTTTTTACAGAGTGCGCGACGGGTTGATCCCGGCTTTGAGGCGCTTTCAGAAGATTTACTCCCGATAACACGGATTTGTCGTATCGTTCGTGGGATGCCTCTGGCGATTGAACTTGCCACCAGTTACATCACGATGCTCACCCCTGCCGACATTCTAGATGAACTGAATCGCAATGGGATAGATATGCTGGTGACGGACGACTTCAATATTCCAGATAGACAAAAAAGTATTGTCGCCATTTTTGACTGGTCATGGAAACGCCTCAGCGCCAGTGAGCAGGAAGCGTTGATAAAATTGTCGCTGTTTCGTGGTGGATTTACTCGTGATGCTGCCCAGGTCGTCGCAGGGGCCGGACTGCGGATGCTGAATATTCTCCTGAGCATGTCCCTCATCTATCGAGAAGGACGCAGCCGCTACGAGATTCATGAACTGATGGGACAATTTTTGCACATGAAATTGGCGGAAAACGGGGAACTTTTGTCTGATATTCACCAGG
>JAKEEQ010000292.1 GCA_022616515.1 Chloroflexota bacterium
ACTGCCAGTTGCCCCGACCGTCGACATGTGTCTGATTCTTGACCCAATGCTGGCAACAGGTGGTTCAGCAGTAGCGGCAGTCGATGTCCTGAAAGAGTGGGGAGCAGTATCTATTAAATTTGTCGGACTGATTGGTGCGCCGGAAGGCGTGAAGCGGCTCCATGATGCCCATCCCGATGTGCCGATTTTTCTGGGAGCACTGGATGAAAAATTGAACGAGCACGGTTACATTATGCCGGGTTTGGGTGACGCAGGAGACCGGCAGTTCGGCACTGCCTGACCATGAGCGATGTCCTGTCTGACTACTGGTTAAGCTTTCTCGTTGTTTTTGGACTGGCGTTCGGAATCGCGCTCTTCATTACTCCCTATACCATTCCGCTTGGTTTTCGGCTGAAGATGGTGGCTGTGCCACGTGGCCGCCGCCAGCATGAGGGAGCAACCTCACAGGCCGGTGGTCTGGCGATGTTTGTGGCGTTTATGCTTGCCATTCTGGTTGCCCAGATGCTTCCCGTAGAACGGACTGACGAGAAAGAAGTGATTCGCCTTGCCGGACTGATTATCGGCGGCTGCTTCATTTATCTGGTTGGACTCCTTGATGATCGTTATGAATTTTCCCCGCTCATTCTCTACATTGCCCAGATCATTGCCGGGGCGATTGCTATCACCTTTTTAATTTTCATCGAAAGTTTCAACAATCCCCTGACCGGGGCGACCGAATCGGGCTGGCCGTTCATCGTGACCATCATCATCAGCCTCTTCTGGTTGGGACTAATGATGAATACCGTCAACTGGCTGGACGGCGCGGACGGTCTGGCGTCAGGCGTGGTCGCTATTGCATCGCTAATGATATTCGTCCATTCAGCCTTTGAGCTGCGGCAGGTAAGTGTGAGCCTGCTGGCACTGGCCCTGTTCGGAGCCACGCTGGGATTTTTGCCCTTTAACTTCCATCCGGCGAAGGTGTTTATGGGAGGCGGAGCGCTTTTCCTCGGCTACTCGATTGGCGTAATGAGCATTATCGGTGGCGCGAAGATGGCGACGATTCTCCTCGTGATGGGCCTGCCGTTGACCGATTTGTGGTGGCAAATTTTGCGTCGTTTGATACAGGGCAAAAATCCGGCTCATGGTGACCGGGGACATCTGCATTTTCGTCTGGTAGACATGGGGATTTCTCAGCGTGCAATTGTTCTCGGTTACTATTTCTTCTGTACCTGCTTCGGCGCGATAGCCCTTATCACAGCCAGCCGTCTCTTCAAATTTATCGCGCTTCTGGTCATGGTTGGGATTTTGATTGGCACTTTTGCCGTCGTAAGTTTGCGTTCACAAAAAGCAGGTATTGTTATCGACTCCAACTCATAGAGATTGTGGGTAGTGGTGAATTTTTGACTGATGAGAGCCTATCGGACAGCATGGATGCTGTCCCTACGGTACTCATAGCTAATCGTAGGGACGCCATCTATGGCGTCCGCCAGCACTGTATCAGTCAAGACGTTACTACCACCGAATTGTGAAACAAAAAAGGCCCACCGTTGGGTGAGCCATCGAAATTTGCTGCGGTTCTTTAGTTTTACAGTGGCTGGTTGCCATGCGCCGGGATGATGACCTCACCCGTCGATCCGAGAGCAGCCAACAGATTAAACAGACTGAACGTCAGGAAGTTCTGAATATCTTCTGGTGGGAAACCTTCCGGGGCCTGTACAAAGGCGTCAACGGTGAACTCAACCGAACCATCGTTCAACTGCTTGAACATATAGCGGGTTTCGTTTGCCAGCAATCCATCAGTCGTCAGGATAATGAGTTTATCTTCCACAGTCTGGTTGATCGTCACGTTGAAGGTGAAAATTTGTCCGGCAAAAAAGAACTGCTGTTCATAGACAGAGCCGCGTCCCCCATCACCGGAAATCAGCACTGAGGAAATGACACCGGGGTACCATTCGGCTTCATTTTCCAGGTCTACCACGTAATCATACACTTCTTCGACCGTAATATTGTGGATAATCAACTTGCCGGTGACATGGGCATAATCACCACGCCCCTGATGTACATCAACACTCATATTGGATGCAGAATCACTGGCGGCAGCAACAGGTACAAAGAGAGCTAGTACAAAAATTGCAACGAGGGCAATATGGCGCTTGAACATAGATCCTCCGGGTTGGTATAGAATTAGGTAGTAGTGACACATTGACTGAGGAGAGCATGTCGGACAGCATGGATGCTGTCCCTACGATTAGCAACGAATCCCGTAGGGACGCCATATATGGCGTCCGCCGACTAAGCAACCATCTCAGTCAAAGCATTACCATTACCTGAAATTAAATGATCTCTCAAAAAAAACTTTGCTACGCTGTCCATGCAATTTTTGCGGCTGAGTTTATGCAAATCGTCATTTTAGACTATAGTTCATAGTGTACCGCATGAGGTGTAAACTTTTGTGAAAAAGTTGTCCATAACTGATTAATTCAGGAAAAATTAATTTTAGCTCAATGATTAGCGTTGTGTCCAAATGTGAAAGATACGCTATAACATTACTAAAACACTTTGGGGAGGTTAAATGCTTGAGTCACTCATGAAACGGCCCGTTTTAACGCTTGGTGCGTTGGCACTCGTTGGAACCGTCGTCGTAGCGGCAGTTTTGCTTGTGGTTTTGTCTAATAATGAAGCGGCTGAAGAAGACGATCAGGGTGAAACGGTCACTACCGAGGGGCCGTTTATCACGGTCGAAAGCGTCGAAACGAACGCCGATGTCGGTGTTGCACAGCCTATCAAGATACGAGTCGAGGATGCGCAGGGGGTTGCCGCTGTCGAGGTTTTGCTCGCAGATGAGTCAGTCTGGAATCCAACGGTCATCCGTGGACAGAAAACCGTCTTCACCACCTATCCGTGGATACCGGAGGCAACCGGTGATTTTCTGTTCACGATTCGTGCCGAAACGATAGATGGCCGAGAAGAAGTCAAAGATATTCAACTGTCTGCCGGATGTTGCCCACCGGAAGGTGATGTGAACATCGGCTATACGGTCAAAGAAGGTGATGATCTGGCGGCGGTTGCTAACGGATTTGGTGTTTGTCTGGACCAACTACGCGAAGTTAACCCGGATGTGGAAAATATCAAGCCGGGCGATGTCCTGCAAATCCCGTATCGTCCAATCAACGAGCGAAACGCGGGCAATATGAATCAGGAAGAAGACTGTGAGCCAGTCACGCCCGATGTTTTCGTGAATTTTGAGCGGCGCGATACGGCATTCCCCACCGAAGGCGGCACGATTTCGCGTGGCTTTGGGTGTGCGCAGTTTTTCACGGGCTATCGCGGCACCAATTGCCCGGCGGATATGCCCTGGTTCCATACCGGGGTCGATATTGCCATTGAAGAAGGTTCACCGATTACTACTGTGGATGGTGGCACAGTTGTTCATGTAGGGCCAGATGTCACAAGCCGGGCTAACTGTTCCAATGTGAACGGGTCCAAAAGTCCACACAATGGCTATGGCAATCATATTCGCATTGAAGATGGGGAACTGTTGTTTCTTTACGCCCACTTGAGTGGTTGGATTGCCAGTCAGGGCCAGATCTACGACGGCAGTGGATTCCTGCTGGGCTATAACGGGACAACCGGGTGCTCAACAGGCCCACATTTGCATCTGGAGGTACGGCGGGGCGGTGTTCCAATGGACCCCCTCGTGTACATCAATCAGGTTGAATCAGCGGCGGGAGAATAGCGATGTTACACCGCAGAATATTTTTCGTGCTGGGTGTCATTTTCGCCATTGCCACCGTCGGTGTCTCGCTGATTGATGTCGATGACAGCAGTCCGATTGCGCGGTTCGACGGTGTACCGTCAGTTGAAGCATCTTGCACGGTTGTGCTCAACGCGAACCCATACATTCAGGATGAGGATGACAATACCCAGGAACTGATCCTCATCATCACCACACCGGAGGGTGAGCCACTGGTTGGTGTTTGTCTGACCTTTACCCGTGACACGGGACCCGGCGGTACACCCGAAGTCGTTGGTACGTGTACAACTGATGAAGATGGCGTGTGTTCAATTGTCCTGCCGGAAGGTATTATCAATGTACACTTCGGCAACACGCGCATCGGCGGCATTCCCGTCACGAATGCACAGGACACGGTTAACGCGCTCGTTGATGCCAGTGTGGGTGGCGTGTCATACTATCACGAACCCGGCGAGGAACCTGCTGAGGAGCATATTGTCGCCAATCAAAACGATGACGGCACGGGCATTGTGATGGAACACGCCCATGAGGACGAAGAAGGAAATCTGGTGCCCTTTGATCCCGGTGATGAAGCGGGTGAGGGCGGCCTTGATGATTGGGGCGACTGGACTCTTCCCGACATTGATCTGGAACCTGCCCCCTGGATTACCGATCCTATCATCAACACTCAGCTACCGGAAGGAATTGTCACCGTCCGCTTTACCCCATCAATTTTGCGAACGTCCGGCAGTTATGCGAAGACGTACTGCTATTACTCGACCACCGAGAGTGGCTACACACGTTCACCAGAAGGCGACGGAGCCTTTTTGCCGGGAGGTGGCGGTTTCTTTGACCTTGGTGCTGTCTTAAGTGGCGACGCACGTCCCGCGATGGTCCTTGAAGCCGAGACTGAAGAATTTTTCATCACGTTTGAATGTTGGGGATGGAGCGGGGATGATCTGGTCAAGATTGGTACAGCCGGAGACAGCCAGCCTCGCGAATTGTGGTTAGGCCAACCGCTGCAAATGTCAGGGAGTGGCATTGCGATTGAATATGCTCTGCTGTGGATCGGGCCGGAACTTGAACCGGCAAGCCCGCGACTGGTTGTAGAAGACACAGAGATTATTGATGGATTGGTGCGTCCCGGACTTGAGGGCGTGCCTATTGCTGCCAATCAGACTCGATTTAGCGACGAACTGACCGCTCCCTCGAATGTAGTGTTTGAAGAGGGTACGTTGACATGGACGTTTAACGGGGACAATGACGACATTGGCGGATTCCGTATTTTCCGCAACGGTTATCTGGTCGGTGTTGTTTCGCCAACGGCGCGAGGCTGGCAGGGTGATGGCCTTGAAATATCCGAATGTGGGGACACAATTGAATACAAAGTGACCTCCTTCCTCGGCGGACAGGAGTCTGTGCCATCCAGTGCCGCTACCGCTGATGGTGAAGCATGTGAGGCGACCATTACCGTGACTTTCGACATACTGGAACTCAGCGAAATGATAGACTGCGACGGAGAATACTGTGCGGAGGCGGCTGAAGGCTACGGCTGGATGGCGGTCAATGACACGCTCATCAACTTTGGGGCCGTCCCTAACTACATCGGCCTCGAAAATGCGAACTCCTACAGTCTGGGCAGTTTTGATGGGACGACGAGTGTCATCACAATTGACGTGGGAGCCAATGATACGTTGAGTATTGAGTTTGGTCTGTTTGACCACGACTCCGCTACCGCCGATGATCTTATCTGCGCCATTCAGGAGATACTTCCGTCGCGGGATGCCGAGGGCTGGCAGGGGCAGAACGGTCGCCGGATTACCCGGTCAGCAACGGGGACAGAAGGAACCTGTCAACTCACTTTTCAGATAGACGTCGCAGTGGACTGAGGCTGTTCAACACGCTACAATCCTTTCAAATTTGCTCGTTGTTGAAAGGATACCGTGTTGGACGATTTCCTGTTCCGCGGCCCACTGGCTGACATTGATCCGGATGTCGCTGCTCTCATTGATCTGGAAGCAGTCCGCCAGGCCCGCCGTTTAATCATGATTCCATCCGAGTCAACCGTCCCACAAGCCATCCGAGACGTGGTTGGCTCGGTCTTTCATAACATCTATGCTGAAGGGTATCCACCCTCTGACTGGCGCTGGTTGAGTGAAGGGGAGATATTGGATATTGACGCCCGGTTGGCCGAACTGCGGCGTCTGGGTGGCAGTCGTTACTATCAAGGTACAGAATTGGCCGATATAGTCGAAAGCCTCGCGCGTCGCCGCGTGGCAGAACGCTTCGCCAATGAGCGGGCATCGGTCAATGATCTCTATGTGAATGTACAGCCCCTATCTGGTGCTCCGGCAAATAGTGCAGTCTATACGGCTTTGATCGAGCCGGGTGATACCATCCTGGGTATGCAGCTAACTGTGGGTGGTCACCTTACGCATGGCAGTCCCGTCTCACGAAGCGGTTTGCACTTCAATGCCATTGGTTACCCGGTTGACCCCGACACCGAACGCCTCAACTATGACACCATTCGCCAGCTTGCCCTTGAGCACCAACCCAAGATTATTATCGGCGGTTACACCTCATATCCCTGGTCCCCGGATTGGGAATCCCTGCGTGAGATTGCAGACGAGGTAGGAGCCTATCTATTGGCGGATGTCTCGCATGTAGCGGGCCTGATTATGGCAGGGATATTCCCCTCTCCAATCGGCATCGCCGATGTATGCAGTTTCACCACCCATAAAACCGTCAATGGTCCGCGTGGCGCGGTGCTCATCACGCATAAAGCCCCATTGGCCCGCAAACTTGATCGCGGTGTCTTTCCCGGCGAACAGGGTGGCCCACACATGAACAGCATTGCCGCCCTGGCAGTTGCCATGAAAATAGCCGGGACCGAGCAATTTATTGAACTGCAAAAACAGACTGTCAAGAATGCCGTTCGTCTGGGGGAAAAACTCGGTGAACGCGGACTAAGGATTCCCTACGGTGGTACGGACACTCACATGCTGCTGGTTGATGTTGGTTCAATCAAAGGTCAGGATGCAACGCCCCTGTCGGGTGATATGGTGGCCCGCATTCTCGAAGTAGCAGGTATCGTCTGTAACCGCAATACCATTCCGGGCGATACCAGTCCATTCCGGGCTACTGGCATCCGCTTGGGCACACCCTGGGTAACCCAGCGCGGCTTCAGGGAGGCTGAAATGGATGCGGTGGGTGATGCAATCGCCGACTTGATCTTTGCCATGACGCCCTTCAGTTACCAGAACGGCTTTACACGCAGCAACTGGCGGGCGAAAGTTGATTTTGACGTATTGATTGATGTACAACAGCGCGTGGCTGAGCTGGCAACGCAGGCCGGAATCGATTATAAAGTGCCCAATCTGGATAAACATTATGTGATGTCGGATGCTGCCGCCGAACATTTCCGGGTCGTGCCGGATGATGAACCTGCCGAAAACTGGCATACTATCGAGATAGACGGCGCAGAGGCCGAAACCTTCCTCAATCAGGTAGTTACGATTGATGCAACAGACATGGACTTTGGTGAATGGCGTGTTGGCTGGATACTCAGTGACGACGGCAGCCCCCTTGCCAGAGTCGTGATCGAACGCCTGACGCATGTGAAATACCTGCTGCATGTCAGCCGTAACATGGATGTCGTTGCGCAGTGGTTGATCAGCCTGTCGGATGGCTACACCCAACTTGATCCCACCGATATTTATGCCAAAATCAATGGCCCGGTGTCTGTTAGTCCGCTGCCGGATGCCGTCGCCCCCCATCGTTTTGAAGGGCTTGAACTGCCCGAAGCCGTGGCAGATGCCACCGACTTCGACAAGATCTATTTCGTTGGATGCAAAGGCGAGGCACTCGATGTTCCCGGTGGCGAAGCACTGGCTTCCTTCAGTTGGGAAGAACCGGAGCGTGATGAACTGTTGACCACGCCGCTGTATGACCTGCACAAACGTATGGGGGCCAAACTGGTTCCATTCGCTGGATATGATATGCCTGTGTGGTACTCATCGGTGACAGAGGAACACCATGCTGTGCGTAATGGGGCTGGTATTTTTGATGTGACCCATATGGGCGTCTTTGACTTCAAAGGCCCCGGCGCAGAGCGATTTCTGGATGCGCTGACGACCAACGATGTTACACGACTGATACCCGGCGATGCCCACTACAGTTATCTGCTCGGCGTGGATGGCATCCCACTGGACGACATCTTCATTTATCGCCTCGCGCCGGATAATTTCATGGTAGTGGTCAATGCTTCAAACAATGACAAGAACTGGGCGTGGATTCAGGCTGTGCTGGCCGGACGGGTCGCCATCAGCCAACATCGCCCATGGATTACCGCTCCGGGACGCGACAAACTGGAAGCCCGTGACCTGCGGGCGACTTCCAGCGGGGCAGATCGCCGCGTGGATATTGCTTTGCAAGGTCCAACCAGCCGCGATGTGCTGTTCAAGCTCGAAGCCAGCAGTGAGGACAAAGCGAAGATCAAAGATCTGAAGTGGGCGCAGGTGGTTCAAGTGAACTTTGGCGGTCATGACCTGATTGTTTCCCGCACGGGCTACACGGGTGAACGTACCGCCTACGAAATCTTCCCCCATCCTAATGAAGCCGAAGCCGTTTTCATGAAACTGGTTGAAGCCGGAGCTACACCGTGCGGTCTGGCAGCCCGTGACAGTCTGCGCACCGAAGCTGGCCTGCCGCTTTATGGACATGAACTGGAGGGGTCGCTGACGATGAATCCTGCCGACGCGGGCTTTGGCAATTTCGTCAAACTCTGGAAGCCGTTTTTTGTGGGTAAAGAAGCCTATATTGACTATGAGACTAAACGTGACCGGGTAACGATCCGCTTCCGGATGGATCACAAGGGTGTTCGTCCGCCACAGCCGGGAGACCCTGTGGTGGACCGTCGTGGCCGTGTCATTGGCACAGTGACATCATGCAGCATTGACAGCGATGGTTATCAGACCGGACAGGCACTCGTCAAGACCGATTACATGCAAACCGGCACGGAACTGCTGGTATTTAGCGGGGCCAGCCGTACTAAAGACGGTAAACCTGTCGCAGAACTGGCTTTTGGTGACCGCACAACTGTCCCAGAAACCGCTACTGTTCTCACCCGTTTCCCCAAACGCTAGCAGATATACACCGTAGGAGACCCTCTGTCCTTCGGACATCTCTCCATAAATGAGGAGAATTGGGGGAAACATTTGCAGCGACTGAACCCTGATGATAACAGGTCTCCCCCGTTTGCGGCTGGCGGAGGGACACTTTTCAAAAAGGAGAGAAGGACTTATCCTGACAGAAACCAACCACAGTCACTGACAAGGATAAGTCCATG
>JAKEEQ010000293.1 GCA_022616515.1 Chloroflexota bacterium
ATGGAGCATTTCGACGTATCAGACTTAACTGATTTGATGGAAGGCATCGCTCGTGGGCGCTATGAGACCCATGCCCGCCATGCGCCGCTGGTTTTTCAGGCGGTTGACAGCGGGGACGAGGTCGCCATCGCTGCCCTGAAGACCATCAGCCGGGGGTTAGGTGATCTGGCCTGCGGCGTCATCCGCCAGTTGAAACTGGAATCGGAGGAATTTGATGTTGTCATGGCGGGCAGTTTTTATAAAGGATCGCCGCTGATTGCTGAAACAATGCGTGAGGTCATTCATCCCGTTGCGCCGGGAGCAACACTCGTCCGGCTGGAAGCTCCGCCGGTGGTTGGCTCAGTGATGTTGGGCATGGAGCAGGGTGGTGTTGATTTTACGCTGCTGCGCCAGCCGTTGATTGAGTCGGCGAGTCGGTTGCTGGCAGAGAAGGAAGGGGTTGTTGAGGGAGAGGAGTGATGTTGCATCTCCCTGACCGAATGCGGTTTTCTGCGCCGGAGGTTGAAACCCCCGGCTAGGTGAAATGACATGCGCTAAAGGCATGTCTTAATAAAATCCCTTATGCTTTTTTCTGAATTCATTTGATAACAGTAAATGGCGTGCTATCGCCACATTGCATTGACCTCATGTTGACGGTGGCGGACACAGCAGTGCTGTGTCCCTACGCGACTCGCGGGTTTTCGTAGGGACGCCCCGTTGGGCGTCCGCCAGCTATCGCACCATTACCCAGTTATTTTGTCAAGTTGCATCAGTGGATTTTGCTTTGCATAGCCCATGATTTTAATCGTGGGCGGTGACTTTTCGGTCGTTGCATAGTTGGCATTTATCAATAATTTTGGGTGTTTTCCCTACCAACCCTCTGCGCGATGGCGATACGCATTCAAACGAACGGCTCCGTAGGGGCGCTCCAGCGTGAGCGCCCGATTTGAAAGCGTAAATTACCGTCCGTTGCCGATAATCTCGTCGTGCAGGGAGCGGGCCAGTGCGGGCATCTCAATCTGCACCCCATCATCTGGCTTGACCACACCATCAAATTCCCCGGCGATAAACTGCTCGGTGATGTTGCGGGCGATGTCGTCCGGATGCTGGATGGGTGGCGATTTCATGAAGTAGCTGGCCGGTGCTTCAAGTGTACCGCTCAGGCCGCGATCAAGGCCCAGCTTGGCGCAGCGCACGGCGTCGATGATGATCCCGGCGCTGTTGGGGCTGTCCCACACTTCCAGCTTCAATTCGATGTTCAATGGCACGTCGCCGAAGGAACGGCCTTCAAGGCGGATGTGTGCCCATTTGCGGTCGGTCAACCATGGCACATAATCGCTGGGACCGATGTAAACGTCTTCTTCGTTCATCTCGTAGGGGAGCTGGCTGGTGACGCTCTTCGTCTTGGAAATCTTCTTCGATTCAAGGCGGCTGCGGTCCAGCATGTTGTAGAAGTCCATGTTGCCGCCGACATTGAGCTGGCTCGTCCGCGACAACAGCACACCCCGGTCATTGAACAGATTCGTCAACACGCGATGCACAATCGTTGCCCCGACCTGACTCTTGATGTCATCACCGACAATGGGCAGGCCCTTCCGGGCAAAACGCTGCTGCCAGTACGGTTCGCGGGCAATAAATACCGGAATGGCGTTCACGAAAGCGACGCCTGCTTCCAGCGCACATTCAACATAAAAGCGCGTGGCTTTCTCGCTACCGACGGGCAGGTAATTGACCAGCACATCCGCCCCGGATTCCTTGAGTACACGCACCACATCTTCTTTTTCGGTGTCGCCGGGTGCTTCGGTGATCTTATGGGCCAGATAGGTGCCCAACCCGTCCAGTGTCTTGCCACGCTGCACGGTGACACCCCTGTGGGGAACATCGGCAAACTTAATCGTATTGTTTTGACCACTCCACATGGCCTCGCTGAGGTCCTTGCCGACCTTGTCCTCATCAACATCAAAGGCGGCCACGAATTCAATATCGCGGACATGATACCCACCCAGATTGACATGCATCAATCCCGGCACGAACTCGTTTTCATCCGCGTCTTTATAATATTCGACTCCCTGAATGAGTGAATTCGCGCAGTTACCGACCCCGGCAATTGCCACTCTAACTTTGCTGCTCACTAGCCTCTCCTTTGTACTGCACTAACCGCTGTGGTTGATTGCCTGCTTTTGGCATAAACGGAGGAATTATAGCAAAGAATTCTCCCCCCGCAATCGTCACTGATAAAACACCGGATACGCCGGGAAGGTTCAAAGTGGGGGAAATTGGGATGGAATTAGGTCAATAATCATGTCGGATTATGACTGTTCCCTGTCTAATTAAACGGACACGGAACTGCCGTGTCCCTACGAACAAATGCTGTGGGTAGGGACGCCCAACGGGGCGTCCACTATCACAAGGAGCCTGTCACTTTTTGCAACGCCTGCTCGACAAAATTGCGGCGCGTTTCGACGATGCGGGCTTCAGTGGCAGCGTCGAATCCCCATGCGGTGATCTGAGAGGCCGTACGCAGCGCAGCTACCAGTTCCCAGTAGGGCAAATGGGTCAGGTCAATCAGGTTGTGTGCCAGATAGGTTTGTGCAAAGTCGTGCATCGCCTCTGGCCCGAATAACAGCAGAATTTCGAGACGGGCGTTGGCGAAATCGGCCAGCGGATCACCAAATTCACCGTTTTCCCAATCGATAACCGCGCTTATTTCGCCGTTCTTCCATAACACATTGCCCGGCCAGAAATCCCCATGCAGAATGACCGGGTCATTAATTGCCGGGAGCGGCCACACCGCCGACAGCACCTCGCGCACATGCTGTTCATGCATCGAATCATCGAATTTGTCGGGTATCCGGTTGAGTTTTCGGTGGATTTTTGCCTCCTCTTTGACCAGAAACGACACATCCAGCATAGACCAATCAACAGCATGAATCCGGCTGAGCACCGCCGCCAGTTGAACAGCCCGTTCAACCGGATTGGGCGGATGGAGGTCGGTCGTGCCATCCATGAATTCGATGACCACATACGGTGTTGCGAGAATGTCACCCGATTGGTCAACCAGATAGGCATCCGGGACCGGCAGC
>JAKEEQ010000294.1 GCA_022616515.1 Chloroflexota bacterium
CATGGACTTATCCTTGTCAGTGACTGTGGTTGGTTTCTGTCAGGATAAGTCCTTCTCTCCTTTTTGAAAAGTGTCCCTCCGCCAGCCATTCATGGGGGAGAACGGACCCGGACCTGTCACCGTCAGGCTACCAACACGATCATAGGTTCCCTCCCCCCAATTCTCCCCATTTATGGGGAGAAGTCCGAAGGACAGAGGGGATAGGAGGGTTAGGGAGGGGTCACAAGGGTTCATTTAACGGTATATATTTTACATAGAGCGCAGAATATAAGAGAGGTAATATGACTAACGTTCCAGTGATGCACTATGATGCCGGTGGTGATGGCGAACTCCTTGTTTTACTGCCCGGTGGCCTGACTGGCTGGCTCAGTTGGATACCGCACGCCGAAGCATTGTCAGAAGTGCGGAAGGTCATTCGCGTGCAACTGCACAGCGTTGCGCTCGGACTGGATAATGAACCGCTGCCGCCTGATTATTCGGTGGACTATGAAATCGCCTCCTTCGGCAAAACGATGGACAACCTGAACATCAACCGGGCCGATATTGCTGCATGGTCCTATGGGGCTGAAACTGCGCTGAGCTATGCCATCCATAACCCGGACCGTGTTCGCACCCTCACCTTAATTGAACCACCCGTGTTCTGGGTTTTACGCAGCCGGGGGCCACTATCCGACGAGATGCTCCGTGAGCAGAAAATCAACCAGTCGTTCGCTGTTGATGATGTGAGCGAAGACCAGTTAGTTTATTTTGCGCACTTTGCAGGGTTTGTGCCTGAAGATGTGGACCCGCGCACGCTTCCTCTCTGGTCCAGTTGGTTCAAGCATCGACAATCGCTGCGTATGGCTGACGCGCCCTTCCGCCACGAAGATAATATCGAACTGGTACGTGCCTTTGATAGACCAGTGCTGCTGGTCAAAGGCGAGGGTTCAAGCACATATTATTATGACATCATTGACATTCTGGCCGAAGAATTCCCGAACGCGCATGTGGTATCTTTTCCCGGTGGGCACGCTCCCCACATCATTTCAATGCAGCCTTTTATGGACGAGTTTAGGCGTTTTCTGGAGCAGCAAAATCTGCCCCGTGAACGCTATTGCTCAATACCAAAATCATAATCCAGCGGCACTTCACGCGGCGGGACCATAATTCCCAGCGACAGCAATTCGTCCAGCGACCAAACTTGAATCTGGTCGTGCGCCATTTGCAGCGCAACATGCTCTTCATCCGGGCTGACCGATACACTCACTGCTGGGATCGGTAAATTAGCGATGATTTCGCCGCGTTCCATGTCCCAGATGAGCAGCAATCCATTGGAACGATCACTTGGTTGGATGAAAATATTCCGAGATTGTATTAGTTTGCCGGGGTCGGAATAGGCGGCCCGATAAACATAGCGCCGCATAATGTCTCCGGTTGATTGCTCAACCAATACGTTCATCGTAACTCTATCCCAAATTTCTTCCACACGATAAGGAAAGCCATCAAAAGTTAGCTCAATATCTTCTGACGCCGAAAATGATATATCGTAGTCCGGCAGTGAAATGATGTCACCTGAGTTGATGTCATAGGTCACACCATCCACCTTGATGTAATCCTCGTGCCATAAAATATCGCCGCTTCCCTGAATTGTGACTGTTGGTGTAGCAACCGGCAATACCGATGTCGCCTGACCATCTGGCAGTTTGGTAATATCGATATGATCTGGCAGCCACATTGCACAAACCCCACAGTAGGTCAATTCACGCTCATCGCCATCCATGTTTGCAATATTGCTCCAGCGATAAAATGGTGCACCACCAGCACCCATAAAGGCTTCATGAACAATAAACCAGTATCCTTCTTCATGCCAATCCAGCAATGCGAGCATGTCCAGGGCTGGATTACGTGGTGAGAATGGCAATGAAAGTCGCTGTCTATCATCAAGAGACATGATAATCAGGGATTTGTCGTCATCCTCGTGTAAATAATCTAGATAGAACGTAAGATCGAGCGAAAAGGACGAAATATCACTGTAAAATGGTAGTCCATCATGTTGTTCGACAGACCCGGTTTCCAGATTGTACACATATAGAGTATCCTGCGACTCTGCGTTTGCCCCAACTTCAGAACTCAGGATATACAATTCCTCGGTTTCTTCACGCAGGCGATAGGTTCTTACCCCCGACTGTTTACGCTGGTCAAAGAACAGAGGACGCCTATGAAAACTGTCAGCCTCCACATCATAGACATGAATTGAGGATGCAAAGTCGAAAACGATATATGTTCCATTCGATGTCCATCTAAATGTTGAGTGCAGCGGGAAGGTTCCTAACAATGTCATTGAAAAGTTACGCAGATCAAGCAGGAAATAGTTTGCCATATCCCATTGATACGACTCCAACCCGACCTCTCTTACTGCATCTTTTATCAGCACATATGGCAGATCTCCTAATTGGGTAATACTGGCAAGAGCTTCAAATTGATATTCATAAGTGCTGTCATCCAAAAGATTAAGCATGATGTATTCAGAAAATTCATTGATATTGGGGTATAACAACCAGGCATCGGGCAATAGATAGAAATTGAATACTTCGGATTCTGGTAGCGGGAATTGTCGGGACGAAATCTTGCCATCAAGCCCCAGAAATTGTACCCACAGAATACGCGGCAATGGGTCGAGATAAGCCATAATGAGTTGCTCTGTATCTTCATGCCATTGCGTGAAACGATTCTGTAAGTACCACGCGAAATCCAGCTCCATTAACGGAACAGCTATTTCTATCTCTATTTCGCTAATCACCGAATCTGTATTGGCATCAATCATAAAATACTCTGTACGTCGTATCTCACTTTCAGGTTTTTGATCCCATACTGTGCTTCCACCCCCGTTAACCATAAGAATGTCACGGGTTGATAGCCAGTAAAAGCCGGTAATGCGCTCTCCAAGAGTCTCAATGGTTTCAAGGGTTCGTTGACCGTCAGCACTTAGTACAGTGAACTTTGTGGGATGGGTAACAATTTCTCCTCTACGTGATAACTCTGACTCAAATGCCAGCCACTCACCAGACGGCGACCATTTCATATCATGCGAACTGACACTCCATGCATCAGGCGGAAACAGCCCCTCGCCCAACACGCGGCTGTCACTCCCATCGGCGCGTTCAATCACAAAGGCGTTCAGATAGTCGGAATAATATTGGATGTAGGGCGCATCACTGTCATTAAAACCGGACAGCACAGGTTGCGAAATGGGTATCACCAGCAAAACCAATACTATGACCAACAAACGCCGCATAACAGACTCCTTTTCATCAATTGATAGTTCCATCATACCTTGTGTGTTTCGTTCATTGAAACGACTTTTGCCCTCCGATATAATCGCCAGACAGCTTTGCACTGAAAGGCAGCAGTGAAATTTTGACTGGTCGGATGTCTTAGCCAGCGGACGGGATGTATCCCGTCCCTACGGTTAGCCCTTTGGAAAAGCTGGTTTCGTAGGGACAGCATACATGCTGTCCAAAAATATCTAATCACTGTTGCATTAAAACGATGAAGGGGTCGCGATTTGGATTCGCAAGACAAGTCTTTTCAGAACATCATTCAGAAACTCAACGAATTCTGGGCCAATCATGACTGTGTACTGTGGCAGCCCTACAACGTGCAGGTCGGCGCGGGCACGAATAATCCCGCCACTCTGCTGCGCGTATTGGGGCCGGAGCCGTGGCGCGTGGCCTATGTCGAGCCAAGCATCCGCCCTGATGACGGGCGTTACGCCGAAAACCCCAACCGTATGCAGCGGTTTTACCAGTATCAGGTCATTTTGAAGCCCGATCCCGGTAACTCGCAGGAGTTATATCTCGCCAGCCTGGAATACATCGGCATCGACCCGCGCGAACATGACATCCGCTTCGTAGAAGATAACTGGGAAAGCCCGGCATTGGGCGCGTGGGGTCTCGGCTGGGAAGTGTGGCTGGATGGGCAGGAAATCACCCAGTTCACCTATTTCCAGCAGGCGGGGGGCCTCAATGCCGAACCCGTCAGCGTTGAGATTACCTATGGCCTTGAGCGAATCGTGCTGGCCCTGCAAGGTGCCGATGCGGTCTGGGACATCAACATGACCAAAGGTATCACCTATGGCGACGTCTTCAAGCAGGATGAGATTGAGTACTGCCGCTATTATTTTGAAATCGCGGGCGTGGATGCCCTCAAGCAGACCTATGATGTCTATGAGGAAGAGTATAAACGGGCGCTCGATGCCGGGGCGGTCGTTCCAGCCTATGATTACATCCTGAAATGCTCCCACCTGTTTAACGTGCTGGATACACGCGGTGCAATTGGCGTGACCGAACGCGCCCAATATTTTCGCCGCATGCGCGACATGACGCGCAACATTGCGAAGGCTTATCTCCAACAGCGTGAAGCCCTCGATTACCCGTTTATGGAGCACATGGATGTGTGGGGTCCGGTGCCGGAATCCGAGCCGACGGTTGTGCTGCGTCCCGAAGTGCCCGTTCATCCGGCAGATATGCTGGTTGAAATCGGCACCGAGGAACTCCCGGCAGGTGATCTGGCCGATGCGCTGGCCCAACTCCACGAACTTGTCCCCGAAATGCTGGGTGAACTCCGGCTGGATTACGAGAGCTTTGGAGTCTACGGCACGCCGCGCCGTCTGGTGGTGGTAGTGCGCAATCTGGCTCACAACCAGCGTACCGAGGTCAAAGAAATATCCGGCCCGCCCGTCAATCGTGCCTACGATGAGAAGGGGAAGCCGACCCCGGCAGCCATCGGATTTGCGAAGGGACAGGGCGTTGACGTGAAGAACCTCCGCCAGAAGGAAATCAAAGGTGGCCTGTATGTGGTAGCCGAGGTGACGGAAGTTGGTCAGGGGGTGATTGATGTGATGGAACATGCCCTGCCGCAGCTTGTCGCGGCCATCAAATTCAACAAGTCAATGCGCTGGAATGACAGCGGTGTCACATTTTCAAGGCCCATTCGCTGGCTGATGGCGATGTTTGGTGAGCATAATGTACGGTTTACCTATGCTGGCCTCATCAGCAAAGCGCGTTCGCGTGGCCTGCGCCCGATGGGATCGCCGGAGTTCAATGTGATAAGCACCGCTGACTATTTAACCCAGATCGAGGAGCGCGGCATCATCCTCGACCCCGATGCCCGCCGCGCAGAGATTCAACGCCAGATTACAGCGCTTGGCGGTGAAGTAGACGGTACGATTCCAGATGATCCCGCCTTGCTGGACGAAGTAACCAATCTGGTGGAGCGCCCGACCGCGTTCCGGGGCAGTTTCCCGGCCAAATATCTTGATTTGCCGCGCGAAGTGCTCGTTACCGTGATGCGCAAACACCAGCGGTATTTTGCTATCCAGGACGACGAAGGTAGTTTGCTGCCGTTCTTCATCGCCGTGCGCAATGGCGATGATGAGCATCTTGATATTGTGCGCGAAGGCAATGAGCATGTGTTGATTGCCCGGTTCAGCGACGCCGAATTCTTCTATACCGCCGACATCCAGCAGCCGCTGGAGATGTATTTGCAAAGCCTGAGCACCCTGACATTTCAAGAGCAGCTTGGCTCGATGCTGGACAAAAACAACCGCGTCCGCGACATGGTCCCGGCCTTTGCCGAATTGATGGAGGTCAGCGAAAAGACACTGCAAATCGCCGAAAAAGCTGCCTCCATCGCCAAAGCCGACCTCGGCACACAGATGGTCGTCGAGATGACGAGCTTGCAGGGCACGATGGGGCGCATTTATGCCCGCCAGTTCGGTCAGGCTCCTGCGGTCGCTGAGGCCATTTTTGAGCACTGGCTGCCGCGCAGCGCGGATGACATCCTGCCCCAGAGCGAAGCGGGTATTCTGCTAGCCCTGCTGGACCGGCTGGATAGTCTCGTCGGGTTGTTCGGGGCGGGATTGGCCCCCACCGGCAGCACTGACCCCTTTGCCCTGCGCCGCGCCGCGTTGGGTATCGTGCAGATTCTGCTGGGCCACAACATCGAACTCGATCTCAAGGAGGCGGTTAATCTGGTGGCGGAATACCAGCCAATTGAGATTTCGGCGGAAACCCGCGCCGAGGTCATCGACTTCATCAAGGGCCGCTTGCAGGTTATCCTCAGCGAGGAAGGACACCCCCATGACATCCTGATGGCGGTGCTGGCCGAGCAGGGGCATAATCCGGTGCGGGCCGTGCAGGGCGTCCCGGAGCTAGAGCAGTGGGTCCAGCATGAGGATTGGGAGTACATTCTGGACAGCTATGCCCGCTGCAAGCGCATAGTCCGCGAGTTTGAGCCGAAAGAGCTGCACCCGGAACGCTTCACTGAGGAGGCTGAGAAAGAACTCTTTAACCAGTATATTCGCCTGAATCACCGCTTGCACCCGCAGGAACACAACGTGGATCGTTTTCTGGCGGTCTTCAGCAATCTCGTACCCTACATCACCAAATTCTTCGATGACATTCTGGTCATGGATGAGAATGAAGCCATCCGCGATAACCGGCTGGCGCTGCTTCAGCACATCGCCGGGATGGCAAACGGCTACGCGGACATGTCACAACTACAGGGATTTTAGATTATGGACTATCCATCATTTGATTTAACCGGACAGGTGGCGGTGGTGACCGGGGCCAGCAAAGGCATCGGCTACGGCATCGCGAAGGCACTGGCGAACGTCGGGGTGAAAGTCGCCGTTACCGCCCGCAGCATCGAAAAACTGAATACTCTCGCCGCTGAAATTAACGACGCTGGCGGCGAGGCTGTCCCCTTCGCGCTCGATGTGCGCAGCGTGGAGAATATCCGCACCATCATGGGCCAGATCCACGATCATTTCGGGCGCATCGACATCCTCGTCAACAATGCCGGGCTGGGCGACAATCACCCGGCGGTGGATGTCACCGAAGCCGATTGGGACAGCATGATGGATGTCAATTTGAAGGGGTTGTTTTTCTGTGCGCAAGCTGCCGGACGCATCATGCTGGAGCAGGGCTACGGGCGCATCATCAACATGAGTTCGCAGGCCAGTGTGGTCGGCATCCGCGATCATGCCGTGTACTGCGCAACCAAAGGCGGCGTTAACCAACTGACGCGCGTGCTTGCCCTTGAGTGGTCGGAGCATGGTGTCACGGTTAATGCCATTGCGCCAACGTTTATCTATACACCCGGCACCGCCGAACGCCTCGACAATCCTGAGTATCTCGCCGGGGTGTTGAATCGCATTCCCGCCAACAAAGTCGGCACGATTGCCGATGTCGCCGGGGCGGTGATGTATCTGGCCTCACCCGCCGCCGGAATGGTCACCGGAACGGTGCTGCTGGTGGATGGCGGCTGGACAGCGCAGTAGGCGTCTTCATTTCCCACCCCTCCGGTCCTGGCGGACCACCTCCCCCGCCCGGCGGAGGAGGAACAACGGGCGCTCGTTTTTTGCGGGTCCCCAAAACGTCAGCGTAATGGCGATAATCTCGCATCGTTATTGTGCAAAGTCCCTTTCTCTCCATTTATGGGGAGATGGAGGTGCAAAACGACTTATACCCCTATTAGACACACTCACACCACACAAACCAGAAATTAATTTACTAAATGAACAAAATCCCGCTCAGATGATCGCGTTTTCCTGACTGAACGGGATTAATTAATTAACTTTATAAATTAATTCCCTACATCCCTGTCCCAATCGCCAGCACATTGCCGTCCGGATCCTTGAACCACGCCGTGCCCCGTTCCCCATCCCACAGCACGCCGCGCTCATCCCAATCAAGTGGTACGCCGGGAATCTCGAACGTGTCGAATGTGATCCCATAATCCAGCATCCGGTCAATCACCTCGTCGAACCCCTCATCAACTTGAAAGCCCGCTACCGTATGCTCACCGGATGAGGCCGTCGCCCGTTGATAGACAATCAGCATCGTCCCGTTGCAATCATACACAACCGTGCCCTGCTCAAGTTCTTCGCGATAGACCGTCAGGTCCAGCAAATCCTCATAAAACTCACGGGCACGGTCGAGGTCCGTTACCGGGATGACCGCGCTCACACTCGCCTTCGACAACATCGTATCATCTCCCACATCATTGACGTTGCGGGGAGTCTATCGCGTGCTGTGTGCGTCGGCTACTTTTCGCCTGCGCTTGATAGTGGCGGGGGCTTGCTACCGTGATGCATCACATCGGTCATGATTAAGCGCTCGGTTTCACGTTTGCTTGCCAGTCAAATCCTTGTCTTCCATTTCCCAGGCGTGATCAAGCGCGTGATATGCAGTGTGCCGGATCAGGTAGCGGAGCGGCCATTTTGCTATTTTGCCAGCCAACTTGCCCTGTAAGTGGTAATCACGTATGGCGTCGCAATAGGCATCGCGATGTGCCTTTAATCCCTCGCCGGTCAGCATCTCGTCCAGAGGCGTGTGGACTCCGAGCATCCTCGCCCAGTCCAATTCCGCGCCAAACGTATGACGAACAATCTCGTCCCGGTCTCGCCCCCCGCCGCGCGGCCCCCGCTGCATCTCAGCCGATACCCGTGATCGCACATCGTCGAAAAAGGCCCAGCACGCCCGCATCAACGTCAGTTCACGCTCCAATGCTTCGGGCGAAATAGCTTGCTGGTCGAAGCTCGAAAACGCGAACGAAATACCCCAGAAGTCAGTTGATCCCTTTCCCGGATATTCTTCGACCACATCGGCGACAGGGGTGGTCGGAAACGTATCCTCCATTCCAGCCAGCTTCGCCACTGCTGCATAGCGTGGAGCGTAGGCGAGTAAGCGTTCGATTGCAGCCTCCCCGGTTTTTGCCCCGCGCTCAAGTCCGGGCCAATCCGGTGCCACCGCCGCCACCTTTTTGCCCTTCGGTCCGATTTCCAGCATCACTCGAATATGGTTTGTCACGGTTCCTCCAATCACGGACACTCTACTAATCTCGCGCTGAATACCAGTTCAGCACTTGCAGGGCATGCAGGGTATTCCACCGGCTCGGTTGACCCTCAGCTACACCCGGCTCGGCGTCCAACTCGTCGGGATGCACGTTCTCCAGTGACCAGCGGCCATCCGCATCCTGCCTGGATGCGACGCTCTCGATTGCTTCGGCCATACGCGCGTCCGGCGTAATCCCCGCCTTGCGAAGGTAGTGAAGCCCACGCAGAACGTCGTAGTGATAACCTGTTGGGAATGAGAATTGCGTCCAGTCTGAATCGATCACTTCGCCAGTTGAGAGGCGGCGAAGCATGTGGCGCTTAAGGAGGTACTCTTGTCCCCGCTCACGGGCCACCGTCACTGCTGGCGAGCCGCCCGTGGCTTGCTCGTACTCTAGCAGCCCTTCGAGGACGCAGATCGTGGTGTGGAAGGACCCACGAGTGGAACCATTTTCCTGTTCGCAATTCCACCCGCCATCGTCCATCTGCTCGCCGAGGAGCCGTTCGACAATGCCCCGCACGTCCTCGCCGAAATACGAGCCAACCGCCAGCACCCTCCCATTGATGCACGGCTCGACCTCGCCTGCAAAGAGGGGCGTACCATGCCAGGCGGCGTCTTGAGGCAGCACGCCCTTCCACGTCACGTTGTTGCGCACGCGGGTGATCGCACGGCGAGCTTCCTCGCTCGTCGGAACCAGCCCCATGTCACGCAACAAAAGCAGAGTGCGCAGCGTTACCCACTCGGGATTGGCAGTGCCGTTGCCCCAGTAACCATCCGCGCCCTGGCTGGTAAGCAATTGGACGCCCCATCCCTCTGTCGCGACCTTCGCACGCTCAGTCACGACTTCTTCGTTGGGTGCACCAGTCAGGTCTCGCATCGCCTGCCAGCGGATCGAAGGGTCAGAATCAAGCAGCCACTGTATGACCGAACTCTCTGGCTGCGGGGCTTGCCATTTGGGTGGATTGGTTGTCATCTGTTGGTTCTCCTTAGATACGCTGTTGGTGGCCTGACCAGTTTACATAACACAACTTCGCGGTATATTTCGCTAGCTGCGGTGGGAGCGTAGACTCTACCGTCAAGATGAGAAAAACTCAAAGCCACGACCAGCCTGAGTGGAACAAGGACGCGAATTTATCCTTCTGGTAAACAATCACCCGGCAGTCCAAACCAGTCATAGATTTCGTACACTAACCGGCCCGCCTTGACCGCGGGGTCTCCCTCTGAAAGTCTTTTCACTTCCTCTTTATCCGTTGTGTTGAAGATACTTATGCCTTTGATTTCGGGGTCGTCAATGATAGGGCCGTTGATAAGTAGTTTTCCTTCTGCCCGCAGTTGGAATAAGTATCGAAGATGCTCCATTTGGATTTTTTCCGCCTCGTCGGGTGGCTGATTTCGATTAGGCCCCGCTTTATACACGCGGACACAATACTGCTTGCCTGACGCAATCGTTTTCTGAATGAACGCGTCAGTGATTTCTGCTTTACCTTCCATGAGACCAAATCCTTTCTTGATGGAGACTTGTCGTCAACGCCGCCGTGCCGCGCCTTGTGTTTTCATAAGGAGGTGATGGCTATCACCTGCCCAACTGGTGCCTAACACGCCACCTTGCAGTATATTTGGCGATATACAGGCTTGATATAAATTATACACTGAGACTGGCATGCTTCCATCGAAAAAAAGCCTGCTTGACCCGTTCGCCGCCATATGCTTCGGCTACTTTTGGCCTGCGCTCGATAACAGGAAGGATTTAGGGACAGCGCGTGGAATGCTGCGTGAGCAAGCATTGATTGGCGTTTCATACAGGGATATACTCAAGAAATTGTTTATAGTAAGATAATAGTAACGATGACAGAAGCTCTTCCGTGGCGAGCGTTAGTTGCGAGGGGTGACGGGTTAGTGAACTGTGATCACAAGATTGGATAAATCACTTAGTATTTCAATCCAACCTCAGCTTGAGCTTTCCTGAAATCCATCATACAATATGCTTATCGTCAAATAAACATTGAGGAGTAAAGATAATGAAATTGCCCCCACAAGCAATGTTGGCCTTCTCGATTATCCTTGCACTAACTGCAATAGCTGGCTTTGGATATCTATTTGGTAAGGGAATAATCGATACTCTGAACGATGACGTTCAAAATATGCCTCCCGAATTTTCTGAAACCTACGTCTATATAGCCACAGGTCTTGCAGGTTTGGTCGGAGGACTTGTAGCAGCAGGGTTTAATCAGTCTTTACCGCCAGAGTTGACTTTGACAATTACAAGTCCCCTAAGAAAGCGTATCACAGCCGTTGGATCTTTCATTCAACCTTCTCAAACACCGATCCAGTGGAGAGAATGGCTTGCCGTCATTTATGTCGCAGTCTATATTATCTTCGGCGTCGCCGCTATTGTTTTATGGGCTATCGAAGGAGAAAAAGACACCCCAGTCCTAGTTAAAAACCTTGCTAGTGTTTCCTTCGGCTTATTCTTAGCCATTGTTAGGTCTCTTTTTTCTGAACCCTGATATCCTTAAAAAATCAACTACTGTAGGCCCAACGTTGGGCCTATTCTTGCTTCTTATATTATCCTTACTTTCCTTTTGCGACATATGTAGGTGATTGTGTCACACAAACTTACAAAGACGGCACTTGAGGCGTATGGGTTAGATCACAACACCACCGAGTTCTCGTACCCTTACTGTATGTCCATCTGTCAATTTATGCGCGAAATATTAAAAATCAATACAATATACGTTTATATGTTAAGCACATTAAAACTTTTGAAGTCTCACAGAGGTGAACATGAACAATCAACTAGACAATACAAACGGAAGAATACCAATCCTACGCCTGATCCTACACGCTTTCGTCGCTGCCCTATTTTCGCTCTTCCTCCTGTGGTTCTTGGTCACCGTCGTGGGTCAGTGGATACCATCCATCCCAGACACTCTGCTCAAACCTGTCACTGATGAGTTTGATCAAACCTATGACGAGTGCATCGCTACCAATCCCGATAACATCATTGGTTGCCTATTTACCGCAACACTCCTTAGCCTTATTGTTGGCGGCATTTACATTACCACTCTATACACCATCTTCGCGGCCTTCGTAGCGGGCATCCTGACCTTTGTCACGGTTAAGAAACGGCGTGTAATTAACATCTTCATCACCGTATTGATTTCGCTGCCAATTGCGCTGCTCGTACTCACGGTCATCACCACCATCGAGGACAGATTTTAGCTATCTAAACTATCAAGCCTTGCTTTGCCAATTTCGTAGATCAAAAATTTAAAAAGAAAACTATCAAAAGACTTGTTCTTGTGAGAAGTTAGACTGTGAACAAAAACTTCAGCAAGGACAGTTCAGCGATAATAACATAACGCGACGGTTTCCTCGATTTGACGAAAGGAAAACCTCTCCTTGCACAACAAATCGATGCTAGCTAGGGTTCAACTTGCTAGCTATGGCTTCCAGCCGCATCCGACAGAGTCCACCCTGTGAGGCCCACGGTCAAGGCTCTATCGTTCCGAATCAGCGCGAACTCGCCCTGCGGTTCGGGTCTACTAGGGTCGCGGAGGTCGTGGATCTCCTCACGATGCGAGGGTCAGATCAGGGCTGACGCCAGATATGTAACTGCGCGATGTGCGATGTTGCATCGATCGTCTCAACCCTAACTACCGTCGAAGGAGAAGGCGATACGAACTCACTACCTGCCGCGATCGTACCGGTCGGGTTGTTCGTCAGGAGGCGGAGAAGTCCGTCCGAGCGGATCTCATGGATGATGACGGCAGAAATGTTGATTCCCTGGTCCCATCCGGACCGTTCTCGGAACTCAACAGTGTAGACACTCGACGCGTTCGGGTCGGCGCGGCTGGTCCCGACGAACTCCACCATCTGATATCCCTCGACGTCGGGTCTATTGAGCGCCGCGAGGGTAATCGCCTCTGCTGGCCCCTCAGTCGGCAGGGAGCGGATGCGCGATCGATGCAACCACCCAAGCCGCTTACGCGACATCGCATTCAGGCTCGGGCCCGACCTGCGGTTCAGCCCGTCTCGGAACGAAGCCACGTTCATCGCGCTCATTATGTCCAACCGATCGCAATATGCTCCTGGTCGTGCGTCACCCCCAGCACAGGGAACGGTCTGTTCTCCGAACGAGTGATCAAGGCCGAATTCGTGTCCCATCTCATGAAACATGAAGGTGGGCTCCAGTGCTGTCTCGTCTGCGTAGACGAGCGTGACGCCTCCTCCGACTGCACCGTGGTCATTTCCACCGCCGTTCAGCAGAACGATCTTATGTTCAAAGTCGTTTAACTGAACGTTGGCGTTCCTCGCGACCTCTAGTCCCCAATTGAAAGCTTGCTGGCGCTGTGCCGATCCCGTGATCGTGAGCAGCTCCGCGGTGGAATGGGGAATCTGAAAGAATCCGAAGACGCCTGTCTCCCGAAGCCCGTCGGTGCCGTACGACATGTCGCGCCAGTAATCGAACGCAGTACCGAGACCAGCACCTTTCTCCGTGAAGAACTCCACATAGCGGTCGCGTGAATTCGGTGACGGGGGTCGGTCATTGAGGTTGCAGAGTAGTATTGCCCATCGCCGAGGCGGTGCTGAGTACTTGGCAAACAAGTCAGCCGCGACGTCTCGCCAGATCGAAACACCCGGTTTGAGTAGAACGATTCCATAGACCACCCCTTGTCCGTAGTTGGCTTGGTGGAATGTCGGAAAGCCAGCCGCGAAACCCTCGCGTGACGAATAATCATTCGCAGCACGCATCATTGCCGGCACATCATCGATCTGAGGATTCCCGAGGTCAGTGCGCGGCACGTCGCGCCATTCGGTCGTACCTGGCTTCATCAGGATCGTGCCGTAGACGACACCCTGCCCGTGGTCGGCCTGCTCACAGTTGGGAAACGCCGCGGGATAGCCTTGGCGAACCGCATAGTCGTTGGCCGCCCGAAATAGCCCCGGCACGTCCTCTATGTGAAAGACCCGGTATTCCGAACGGGGAACGTCGCGCCACTCGACTTCCGTATCGCGCAAGAAAATCGTTCCGTACACGACACCATCTCCGTAATCCGCCTCGTGGAAGTTCGGGAAGCCGGCGACGAAGCCGTGCACGCTGGCATACCTCTGAACCTCGCGAAATCGTCTGTCTTGTGCCATAGTGTTTCTCCCAACTTAGGCGTATTACTAGTGCATAAAACGCAACATTACAGTGTATTTCAGGATATGCAAGTCTAATAAATATATTATACACTATGCTGTCACCAAAAAAGGCTTCTTGATCAGGTCCATGATCGGCTGGGGTTGAAGAATTATTACTGCTAGACTGAGAAATCCTAACCCGAACGCCCCGCCATATACTGCTCGTAATCGCTCTCGCTGACCAGTGCGCCGCTGGTGACCTCATGGTCGGTCAGTTTACGGCCCTGATCAAAATACAGCAGCAGTTCGCCGCGCTTGAACTCCACATTGCCCACGATGATCTTGCGCACAAAATGATTGCCCTCGTCATCCTGCGAGATGTCGTTCATGGGATTGATGCGGATTTTGACGATTTCGTCCTTCGGAGTGGGACGGTCGGGGACGTTGTACAACTGTACGTAATAATATAGCCCGTCATCACCCTTACTGCCGCTGCCAAATAAAAATTTCCGTGCTTTTTGCCAGAAACCCATTTTTATACCTCCTACGCTCTATGTGAAATTAAATTTGCAAATCGGCCTAAAAACCCCCTCTAAATCTCCCCCAAACATTGGGGAGACTTACCCAACCCGCCTGGCAAGTGTGTTCTTGTCCCCCGAATTCTCCCCATTTATGGGGAGATGTCGCGCCAGCGACAGAGGGGATGGGAGGAGTCAGCAACGTTCAAATGTCGCAAATCGATAGGCATAGGATTGCTGAAAACGCCGCGCCGCAATCCACGCATCCGCCTGCAATTCCTTGAAGCGGCCCGACGGATTGTTGATACGGAAGGCGGTTGGTTTGCCAGCCTGCCAGCGAAAACCCGTCACCAGAATCAGGTGCCCACCATAGCGCCGCGATTGGGGCGTCCGTTCGCCAATTTCTGGCGTGACGGTGGCTGCTACCAGTTTACCCGCATATATACTCGCGGCAACACCCAATGGCGAGGCGTAGCTGTAGCCCGTCAAACGCAGGCCATAACGCGCCGCCAACTTGATCTGCGCGTCAACATACCACCCTTCGTCAATCAATGCGCCATTTTCACCATAAACGGTATAACCGTTGAGGTCCAGCCCTTCTTGCACCAACTGCCACAGGGTCGGGCTGGCAATGGTGTGGGCAGCAAGGGCCATTTTGAGGCAGGCCAGCGCACAGACACGCGGTGCCCAGAAGGCGTAATCCTCCGGGTCTTCCGCGCCGAAATCGTGCCAGCGCGGGTCATCCAAGCCGCGATAATCGTTGTGGATGTAATCGACGATGCGCTCCGGGCTGGCAAACTGCGCCACATAGGGCACGTCAAAGGGCAGCAGGTGTTCGCCATCCGGGATGGATTTCACGGCCTGACGCCAGTGGCCCCCATTTGTCCATGAAATTAGCGGGTCCAGCCAGCGATGCAGTTCGGTTTTGAGGCGCATCACTTCTTAATCCCGGATAGTCCTCGTCGGGCGACATGCTCAATCAGCGGATTCTTGAAGTCGAAGGTGGTGCGGCGTTTCTCCTCGTAGCGTTCTTTCGCCAACCGGACCAGTTCATCACACACCGCCGCGCCGTTCATGCCCGTCGCCTCCCACAGATAAAAGGCCAGCGACCCCGGCATGGTATTGAATTCGTTGAGATAGACCTCATTTTCGTCCGGCTTGACAAGAAAGTCGATGCGGGCCGTGCCCTGACCACCAATCGCCATGAAGCCGCGCCGCGCAATGTCCTGAATGGTCGCAGTCAATTCCTCGCTGATAGGGGCCGGGATGATGCGATCCGCGCCTTTCATACCCGCCTGCTTGACGCCGCCCTCACCGCCGCGCATGTATTTTTCCTCGTAGCTCAGGAATGCCTCGGCAGAAAGGGGCTGTTCGAGGACGGATGTCTGAATCTCGTGATTGCCCATCACCGCGCAGTTGATTTCGATGCAGCCGACCACTGCCTTTTCGACCAGCACCTGCCGCGAAAAATTGGCGGCGATGTCGATGTGCAGCAGGGCACGTTCGCGGTCATCCACCCGTGCAATGCCGATACTTGAGCCGAGATCGGATGGCTTGACGAAGGCGGGATAACCCATCGCCTCAATTTCGTTCAGGATGCGTTCGCGGTGCTCATCTTGCAGCCATTCGTGCCGCGTAAAGGCTACCGCCTCGACCACCGGAATCCCGGCATCGCGCAGGACGGCTTTGGTCAGCACCTTGTTGTTGGCAATCGCCGAGGCCATCACGCCCGTCCCGACATACGGCAAATCGACCATTTCGAGCAGCCCTTGCAGCGTGCCGTCCTCGCCATGACTGCCATGCACCGTCGGGAAAATGACGTCAATCTTCTGGAACTGCTGGCGTTTGAAGAAGCCACGCACCAGTGGCGGCGACATCAGGCCCTTATGCCCCGTACTGGACGAGAGATGCGTTTCCTGCACGCCCTTGACCGTCAGCACATCCTCCCCCTGAAAGGTCTTGATGTCGTGCAGCGGTTCGCCTGTTAGCCAGCGGCCATCGCGGGTGATGTAGATGGGCACAATGTCGTATCGGGATGGATTGAGGGTGCGCATCACCTGTTGGGCCGTGACGATAGAAACGTCATGCTCAACGGAACGGCTGCCAAATATCACGCCTACGGTTGTTTTGCCATTCATCATTACCGTCCTAGAGGTAATTGTCGGATAAATCGTTCAGGAACAGCACAGTATCACCGGGACGAACGGTCTGCTGGTACCACTGGATGGCTTCCTGCGTCGTCTCGAAGATGTGCAGGTGTTTCCGATCGAAATCGGTTGATTCCACGCCGCGCTTGAGAGCAGGCGTTTCGCGGCTTTTCACCAGCACAATATCGGTGCAGTGTTCAGCCGCCTGCCTGCCCAATTTCTCGTTTTCGGCAGCCTGAATTCCACCCAGTTCCACAATGCCCGGCGTAATCAAGATGCGCCGCCCGTTGGTATATAAACCCAGCACTTCCAGCGCATTTCTGGCCCCGATGGGGTTGGTATTGTAGGCATCATCCAGAATCGTGACGCCGCCCGGCAAAATCCGCTGGTTGAGACGGTGCTCCTCAGGCTCGAGGGTCGCCACGCGCATTGCAATCTCATTGAGGCTCATGCCATAATGCCGCGCTGTTGCCGTTGCCAGCAGGATATTCGTCACATTATGCAGCCCAATCAGGCGCGTGTTGAAGGTGCGCGTTTCGTTTGTCGCGCGGTCGGTCACATCAAACTTCAGCCCATGCACCGTATGCTGGATATTGTCGGCGGCAAAGCGGGGTGATTCCTCGCCCTGCACAGTGACCGCATAGCGCGTATCGGGATAGTCTTTTTCGTAGGCACGTTTAACCCGCTCGTCATCAACATTGAACACGCCTACACCGTTTTGGGGCAGCGCTTCAATCAACTCGTATTTGGCGAGTTCAACGTTTTCAATCGAGCCAAAGCGTTCCAGATGCTGCGGCCCGATGGCAATCAGGATGCCTGTTTCCGGCTTCACCAATTCGCAGATTTCCGCAATTTCGCCGCGCACATAGGCCCCCATTTCGGTGATGAAAAAGTCGTAGCCGTATTCGAGGTCAAGGTCGTTGTTAATGACGATGCAGATGCCCATCAGAGTATTATAACTCTTCGGGGTGGCGAGGACGCGGAATTTTCCGCTCAGGATATGGGCCAGATAGACTTTGGTGCTGGTCTTGCCATAGCTGCCCGTGATGCCAATCACCTTGACATCCGACTGCTTGAGTTTACGTCGTGCTTTTTCGCGGAAGCCGCGCCGCAGGCTCGACTCGACGGGGTACATGATGCTGTTGCCCATCGGCAGCAGGAGTGGCGCAACGGCAAACGTCAACAATCCGACCACACTTACCGCCAGCAACTGCCATGCTGCCACATCCTCGATTTGCAGCCCGAGCGCGAGTGCCGCCAGCAGGTTGATCGCCGTGCCGACCACGAAGGCGGTCACAGTCAGGCGGGTGGCCCGCTGCGTCCACACGAATTTCTTCTTGACCTCTTTGACTGGCTCAGGATAGGCGACAAAAAAGCCGACAATCGTCCACCACAGAAAGTGCAGCCAGACGGCATCCACGCCGAGGGCAATCAATACCTGCGCGATACCCACCCCGCCGACGAATCCGATCATGTAGCGGTCCGAGGCGTAGCGTTCGCGGTGCGTTTTCAGCCAGTTGATGAAACGCTGGAATTGATAGCCTTCAAGCTGGTATAGACGGGCCATGATTCGCACCCGCCAGATAATGTAGGCACTCCAGACCAGCGCCAGTGCAAGCAAAATAATCAAGCGATTATGTCTCCATATTGTCGTGCCAGAAAATCTCCCCCTTTGTCCTGTGGCAAACGGCTCTGTCAGCCACGTACCCGATTAAAATCGGGCGCTAGAAAAGGCAAAATCCACTAAAGGGATTCAAAAGAGTGCCTTATGCAGTTTTCCGAATTATCCGGGTAATATTGCAATTGACCACATGTTGGCGGTGGCGGACACTACGGGAAATCGCGGTGTTTCGTAGGGACGCCCAACGGGGCGTCCGCCAGCTATCGCACCATTACCCAGTTATTTTGTCAAGTTGCATCAATGCACTTTGGTTTTCATAGTCGGGGGATTTATCCTCCGGCGTAGTAACCGCGCCGCAATCAGGTCCATCGGGAGACCGAGAGGGGGTAACCTAATTCTGGCATCATGTCGCGGCGCATTATACACAAAAGCAGTGGCGGTTTTTACGGAGGATTTTACCAATAGGCAAAACGTCGGGCTTATTTCGATGTTGCGACCTGCGATGCCTGTGTGGGGCATACGTCATGATTTTTATAGTAGTGGTGAGCGGGAGAACCAGTGTCCCGCATGAAGGATCTCAACTTGCAATCAAGGCAGTTCTATTTTCATTGCATTGTGCAATTTTTCACGAAAAGATTGACAGGGAGAATAAATACCCATATACTATATTCATAACTTTCATAAAATTTTGAAAGTTATGAACGAGGGGCAACATAATGGAGGTAACGCAATGCATCGATTGCGATCAAAGAAGTATCGACCCTGTGGCATTCTTTATCTGTTGATCAGTGTCATCTGCCTGCTGCCAGTATCGGCCTGTGGGCTTCTTTATACATCTAATAGGGACGAAACACCCACCGAAATCAACTGGAATGTCTCAACTGGCAACACAATTGACCTCGTGAACTGGCCCAAAAACCATCCCACATCGGTCTATCACATTGAATATCCCATTGTGAACCTGAAAATCTCGGATGAATACGAAATCACCGGCTATCGACCCCGTCATATCTATGTAATTACTCAAGATAATCAAACAATATATGAAATATCCATGACACTCACCAAACCCACGCTGAAAGCCGGGTATGACGAGGTGCTCCGGCTAGCAGCGATGTTTGATATTGATACGGAGAGGGCTGACATGTGGTATCAAGACATGCTGACCTCCGAACGTTACAGAGGATTTGTGGTGCTGTCGAGCGACTCGCATGATCCACATATCTACATCAAAGTGCGTCTACACGGCACTGAGGATGAAGTGTTTATTGTGGTTGGTATTCTGGGTCTGCCCTCAAGTGAGGTACAATAGTCGGCGTTGTCCGTTGCATATTGGGAAGCCAGATGACCGTATTATCCATGCAAGAAGCAGCGCAGCTTGTCCAATCCGGCATGACGGTTGGATTGGGGGGCATGACGCTCTATCGACGCCCGGTAGCCTTTATCCGGGAATTATTACGCCGCCCGGATCGCCCTACCAATCTCACCCTGCTCAATTTCACATCCAGTTATGAGACCGATTTGCTAGTCGGGGCTGGCATGGTCGGCACCAGCCGCACCTGTTATTTTGGCATGGAAGCCTTCGGGCTGGCCCCGATGTTCACCGAGGCGGGTAATCGCGGCGAGATTACCATCATCGAAGAGACCGAGATGAGTATTGCGCTGGGTTTGCGGGCCACCATGTCCGGCGTGGGATTTTTGCCAGCTTTTGCGTGGCTGGGCACGGATATGTTGAAACTGCGCCCTGACATCAAAACCATTGAAGACCCCTACAGCGGCGAAACGCTGGTGGCCTTTCCCGCCCTCAAATGTGATGCAGCGGTTATTCACGGGCTGCGGGCCGACCGCCGGGGCAATGTGCTGCTCAACCAGCATTTTGCCATAGACCGCGAACTGGTGCTGGTGGCGGATACGGTGATTGTGACCGTCGAGGACATCGTGGATGACATTGGCCCGCATGTCCATATTCCCGGCGTAGTGGTGGATGTGGTGGTTCATGCACCGCAGGGAGCCTATCCGACATCATGCTATCCGCTGTATCCCATTTCCGGCGAGGAAATTCTGGATTATGTTGACACCTGTCAGGCCGGGGATTTTGAAAAATATGTGGCGCGGATGCTCAGCGACGAATGGTATTCTGCGGCACGGGTGGAGTGAGGAAGTACATTTCTCCCCACCCTAACCCTCCCCATTTATGGAGGGGACTCTATCGACCAGCCTGTTTCCCCCTATTTATGGGGGAAATATCCGCAGGACAAAGGGGGATTACAGTGTAGTGATCATCCCCAAAGGCCATTTAGAATCGCCCGCATATCCTCTGACATCGGCAGCGACTCTATCACCGCATCCTGAATTATACCCGCCGGGACGCGATTCTGACGCTGCATCGTCCGAATGGTGTAGATGTAAGCCAGTTTGAATAACCACACCGCGTTCTCGATGTCGGCATCACTGCGCACATGGAAGCTAATCCAGCCCGCTTCGGGTAGAATGTGATGGTCGTTGGCCTTGCCCTCAGCCAACAGTTGGGTCTTTATCTTTTTATGGAACGGAATATCGACCAATCCGTTGCGGTGAATATGTCCGACCTCACGACCCTCAATCTGAAACTCGACTCCGCCAAAGCGATGGGGAGCCGTTTCGATACCATCCAATGCCTGTACCTGTTCAACAATGCTGTCGACTCGCTGCATACCACTACATCTCCCAATTTTATGCCATACATTATGACACAACCACCACCTGACGCCCATCCGCCCTGCGTTCAGTTTTGTACTGGTCAAACGGACAGTGTAAAAAGTGATAACCTATACGGCTTGCACTTTGTGCGTCCCATTCCGTCACCGGGTTGGCACAGAAGATTCTCGCTGAATGAGCTTGCCGCGTAACACTACTTTTTCCGGGGGTAGATCTGGCCCGTTATGCGCCAGGAGCTTGAGCAGCATATGAGCGGCGTTTACACCGAGCGTATATTTGGGCTGGTCAAAGGTTGTTAAAGAGGGTGTAACCAGTGATGAGAACGCAATATTATCAAAGCCCACCACCGAACAGTCCTCAGGGACCGATAAATGCATATCTCGCAGTGCCTGTATCGCTCCCATCGCTATCAGATCATTAAAGCCAAAAATAGCAGTTGGCGGTGGATTATGTTCAAAGAGTCGCATTACTGCCTCGTAACCACTGGCAAAGTCATCATCCAGAGTATCGACAATATACGCTTCTGTGGTCGGGATTCCGGCCTGGCTTAACGCTTGACGATACCCCGCCAGTCGCTCAACACTCGAACGTCCACTTCGAGAATTAGCGATATAGGCGATACGCTGGTGGCCCAGTTCGATCAAATGATTGACAACAGTTTTGCCCCCGTAGATATCATCATGATAGAGCGAAAAACGTGTTTCTTCAGAGGCGCGGTTATGGACCATTACCACCGGAATACCCGAATCTTCGAGGCGGGCATATGACTCTTGACTTACATAAGTCGCACAAATAATCATGCCTTCAATTCGATGCTCAATGAATGCCTGAATTGCCGCGCTTTCATTCTCGTTTTTCCTCCCCGGCGACGTCAGG
>JAKEEQ010000295.1 GCA_022616515.1 Chloroflexota bacterium
TCTTGATGATCTCGGCGACATTACGATCTTCCGCGCGAATCGGTTCACTCACGTCAGTCATAAACAGCACCACATCGGCATCCTGTAAAGCATTCACGGCAACATCGACCATAAAATGCCCCAGATTATTCTCGGCTCTGTGAATACCCGGCGTGTCGATGAACACAATCTGCACATCATCCCGCGTATAAATGCCGAGCTGCTGCAAACGGGTGGTTTGTGGCTTGGGGCTGGTGATAGCAATTTTCTCGCCAATGATGGCATTAACCAGCGTACTCTTCCCGACATTAGGACGCCCTACGACCGCTACAAATCCGCTCTTATGGCCTTCGGGCACATCATCCATCCAACTATCATCCGGGAGGGGTATCTGATTTATCTCCGGTTCGGGCAGTGGACCAGATGTTACACCCAGCGCACCAGCCAGCATTTTTTCAAATTCTTCATCGGACTGATTCTTGTGTTCGTCCGTCATGGGTACACCTGCTATACGGCTAATTTAAATGGATTGAAATCGGTATGGCGGTCATAGTAATCTTCGTTCTCAATCGCCTTTAATGTATTAACCAGACGATACGTCACGGGTGTTAGAATCGCCTCAATGCTGACCTTAAAGAGATAATTGGTGGCGATGAGCGAGATCATCAATTCCGGCGGGAAAACGCCCAATGCGGTGGCGATGATGAAAAATATCGTCGTGTCTACGGCCTGACCAACCATCGTGCTGCCGATGGTACGCATCCACAAATTTTTGCCTGCCTGCCAGACTTTCATTTTGGCAAGTACATAACTGTTGGAAAATTCCCCGGCAAAATAGGCCACGAGGCTGGCGACAATCAGGCCGCTGATGCCCCCTAAGATGGCATCATAAGCATCCTGACCGGCATAACCCTGCCACTCGCTTTCGCCCGGCAGGATTCCAGTCAGCCAGACGAAGAAGCCCATGAGGGCCGTGGCAGCAAAGCCTGTCCAGATCACACGGCGGCTGCGTTTATAGCCATACACTTCAGTCAATACGTCGCCGAAAATGTAGGAAATCGGGAAAACCAGCGTTCCCGCATCAAAGATAAAGGCAATTGGCCCCAGTGCTGCGCCGAGATCAACGATTTTGGCACTGCTCAAGAGGTTACTCAACAGCAGCACCGTTACAAACAGCGCCATCACCAGATCATAGTACTGGTACGCTTTGCGTTCCTGTTGTTGCAAGCTTAGTATCTCCACAATGATGTTTATCGAGGCTGCATTATAGACAAATGGTGGTCATGACGCCAGATGCGGACTGCAACAAAAAAAGCGCCCTCTGGTGAAGGCGCTCATTATAGAACCCAATAACAATTTACTCGTCAAGATAGATGGGGGTGACGACTCCACCCAGCGGAACCCAGCCCGGCGAATCGGCATCACCGACAAAGATGGACACCCATATCACGTCACCGACAGTGGTCGTTGCGAGTACATCGTAGGTGTCATAATGCGGATTATGGGCGGAGACATTTGGAAGCCAGATTTCCTGACCGCTAGCATTGCGGACAACGCCACCACCGGGTGCGCCACGGAGAGCCACACCGGGAGCAACGACCTGAATCTGACCTATCTTTGTATAGTCACCGGAAACGGCAGGCCCTGAAGACGTCGGGGTTGGATTTGTGGGCGGAGGCGGTACAAAGTTGTCTTCGATCTCTATTGTGAAACTGTACAGGCACAGTGCATCAAAAAGGGTATCATCAAAGTAATGGAATTCCCATGTGCCGTTGGGATTTTCGCCATCAAAGGCCGACAGCGATTGGACGGGGCGGAAGGTTCCACTCACAGGAATTCCACCGCCAACGGCTGAGCCAGCTTCATCATCAAAAGTCACGACGACACGCGGGGCGTTGGGGTTTGTATAGGTGGATGTTCCCGTCGTGCTGTTGTAGACGAGATAAACTGTCGTTCCCATCGGGCTAACTACCCAGAATGACACTTCATTTGCAAACGAGAAACCCTGACCCGGAGCCGCGCAATCAGGGCCATCAATGGCGTGAAAATCAACGGTGACATTGACATCTACAATGACATCGGTGGTAGGAACCGATACGATATGGAAGGCGGCACTGTCATCCACCTGACCAAATGTGCTGTTGGTGTAGGTGTTGATGACGGCTTCTGCGGACAGCAGTGGCAGCAGTGCCAGAACTATTGCAATGATGACGACTACAGGCGCTAGTTGTCTAATTTTGAGCCTCATAGCAATTTACACTCCTCTTGAAATAATTGAGATCAATGCTCACTAATATTGAAACATGAATTGGGTGTGATAGCAACATTCGCTCATTTTCAAAGCTCGATGTGCATTCAGCGGTGCAACAGGGTCATTAATAGAGAGTATAGCGAATACCCCACACTAAATGTGGATAAGCCGCCTATTCAAACATCCCAGAAGGCGACCGTCCCGTCGCGCCCGACGGTTGCCAGTGTGCGGTCATCGGAGGACAGCGCCATGCCGCGAACGCCATACTGCGGCGATTTGATGATGTGCATCAACAGGCCATCCTCCGTGCGGCAGATGTGAATATGCCCGTTGTTTTGTTGGATGAAAATGAATTGTTCGTCGCGGCTCAACAAAAGCGCGGTGATTTCCGGGGTATGCAGTCCAGTCGTAAAACGCAGCCAGTTGCTGTCGATAGACCATACATAAAGATTACGGTTTTTAACCGCCGCCAGTGTATTGCCGCGAATGGCAATCGCCCTTACCGAAGCGAAGCGTGAGAAATCGCCAGACTCGCAATCACTCGCGAAAATTGTTATCTCACGGGCAAAATCCCATACCAGAAATCCCTGATTATTGGAACCAATCGCCAGTCGCTGTGTCAATGTGTCATAATCTATCACCGCCTGTTCAACAGCCAGCGGGATCGATTTCATGATGTTCCGCCCATCCCACAGGTGCAGAGTCCCGTTATCGCGATAGGCCAGATAGGGTGGGAGTGGCGCAATCTGCCGCCCGTAGCGTGCTGAAAAGAAACTCTCCGTCTCTCCGCAGTCTAGATGGAGCAGGAACACATCGTTATGAACATCCACTGCCAGCGTCCGTTCGTTATGAAACCAGAACTGAACGATGTTATTGTGCAGGTGATGTTTGCGATAAATCTCGCCCGTGCGCGTATCCCAGACATAAATCGTTTCGGTTCCACCTGCCGCCACAAATTGGTCGTTGGGGCTGAAGGCGACCATTTGGAATTCGCTGGTATAAGGCGACGTTTCTTGCGGCGTGTCTGTATACATCTGCAAAATGCCGTCAATTGTCGCACAGTACAGCCTATCATCGGAGAGGGCAACAGCCCCCGCCCGTCGATAACGCGACTCATAACGAAAAACCGCCTTTTTCGTCTCGACATCAATCCCACACAGTCGCTTGTGGGTGTCGATGACTACAAAACGATCTCGCCACACGCTCAGGAAGTCGCCCACCATGTCTTTTTGCGTCAACAGCTTCTGGTGGGTTTGCAGATTCCAGATGGCAAGCTGGTTATCCCAATCCAGCAGGGCAATTTCATTGTCGCGCAGGGCCATGTGGACGATTTTGTGGTTGTTGATGCGCAGTTCGCGAACGAGATAACCAGAGCGGACATCGAAAAGATGCAGCCGGATGCCCAGCGCAAAGATCACATTATCGCGCAGAATCAGGCGCGAAATGCCAGATGTCGATCTTTCCGCCGTGTAATGCTGCTCACTGTCCAGATTCCAGATGTGGACGGTCCGCCCGATGTTGGCAACCAGATAGTGCTCGTTTACATGCAATTCGCTCAAGCCCTGACCAGCATCTGGCAGTGTGCGGATAAGCTGCCCAGAATCGATATCCCAGAAGAAGATATGCTGACCACCGGCAATCAAGGTGCGGCTGTCCGGGCTGAAGGTGCAGGCCAGAACAGGACAATCGCCCGTACAATATGTCTGTATCAGGCGGAGGGTCCGCGCCTCGTACAGGTCCACCCCTGCCGCGCAAATCACCGCGAGATAGGTCTGGTCTGGACTGAGCACCAACCCGCGAATGACACCCTTACCCCAACTCATGCGTGGTTTCTGCATGATCGTGTTCCCGACATTTATTCCCTGGCTTTGAAGGTGGTGGTAACGGTTTAATTGATAAGACGAAAATTACCCCACCCTAACCCGCCCATCCCCTCTGTCGCTAGCGCGACATCTCCCCATGAATGGGGAGAATGGGAGGGAATCGACTCCCCTGCCCAAAACAACCCTACTTGCGGGCTATCTCCCCCGTTTGCGGGCAAGACACAGAGGGGGTAAATCTGTGCCATCAATCAATATGTCACCCCGACCCTTTAAATGTCTCCATTGTAACAGTAGTTCTCATTACACGTGCTTCTTCTGCCGCGAACGCCAGCAAATGGCTCTCCAATGACTCTTCAGCGGTGGTCAGGCTGTCATCCGGTACGCCGTTCATGGCATGCACAAAGGCCCGCATCAAGCCAAAATCCCCGCCACCGTGCGGCACATCGGGAAATTCAGATTCCACCGGAATCTCGGTGACCGCGCCGCTCAGATGGTCGTGCAGTTTCAATTCAGAGTGGCCCTTGCCGAATATTCCGACGAGCGTACCGCGTGTGCCCTCAAAGCGCATGGCGCGATGCTCCCATTCGGCGTGGCCCTGCATGGTCAGCTTGATGGTCGTGCCGCGCTCGGTTTCCATCAATACCACTTGATGATCGACCACATCGTTATCACAGTCATACACACAGCGCCCATACGGCCCGGATTGCAAGGCGGCGGCGCGATCTGCCGGGTCCAGCGAGACGATATTGTGCGGCCATGTCTTTTCCTCGTTGAGATAGAATCGCACGGCATCATATTTGCAGGTATCCGCTACCGGACAGCCCTCGATGCAGTAATCCGGTGCGCCGTCGGGCCTGTTCTCCGGCGTGAAATGTGTCAGGCTGCCGAATGATGCAACGTGCGTCACCTTCTCACGTAGTATCCAGTACAGTATATCCAGATCATGACAGCATTTCGTTAGAATCATTGGACCAGATTTTTCGGCGCTGCGCCAGTTGCCGCGCACGAAGCTGTGCGCCATATGCCACCACACCACGTTTTCGCTGTGTTCGACATGTACCACCCGCCCCAACTGCCCCGATTGCACCACGCGCCGTACCGCCTGAAAGAAATCTGTGTAACGCAGGACATGGCAGATTTGCAGCAATCGCCCTTCATCACGGGCCAGATTCACCAGCGCCACATTTTGGCTGAGGACGGGCGACATCGGTTTTTCGAGCAGCACATCATAGCCTGCCCGCAGTGCTGCCGATGCTGCCTCAAAATGCAATCTATCCGGCAATGTGACCAGCACCGCATCTGCCAGTTTGGGCTGCTGCAAAAACGTTTGCCAGTTATCAAAGCGGCGATTGTCGGGGATGTGATGCGCCTGTGCAAAATCATTCAGGTAATCGCGGCGCGGGTCGGCAGCGGCAACGATTTGAATGTCAGCGGGGAAAGCCAGCGTATAATTGCCATATTTGTGGCCCCGGTCCCCCGTGCCGAGTACAGCGGCGGTGATGGGTGTCATACCAGCCCTTTCGTAATATGCGTGATGTCCCAGAAAATCTAGCAATCGTGGATTTTAATCTGACATTGCTAGATCATTTGGTGAATAATCTTTCACGCATCTAACACCAGTGATAAGCCAATCCGTAGTGTATGTTGGTCGATAAAGGGCTAGGAGTCGATATGGGGCGCTCATGAAAGATCCCCCTCGGACTATCTGGTCATTTTCGGATCTTTCGGTGATGCCTTGTTCTCTGCCATCGTCTGTAGCGTATGGATAAGGGAACTCGTCTGAACCATTTGTACTAGCCCACTCAGCAACATTTCCCGACATGTCTAGTGCACCTATCCATGAGGCATTAAGTGGGTAACTCCGAACCGGAGAAGCGTTGCTATATCCATCATCAAATTCCGTAGATGCATCCAAGTACCCAAATTCGTACTCGAACACACCCCAACTTATATCACTGCAATTTAAATCACAGTGATTTACGAAATTACCATCAAATTCGTTACCCCATGGATAGAGCAAATTATCTGGACCACGAGCGGCATATTCCCACTCAGCTTCTGTCGGCAGCCTTGCTTCTCGCCATTCACAATATTGATGAGCAGCGACAAATGGCAGGATAACAGGTTGATTGCCCTCAAGTGAGAATCCTGGCAAACAGTAGTTAACTGTTTCATCTGTTTCATCCCATCGCTCTTCAATGCAGTCATTAATGATGCTCCTTCTAACCTCTTCGATTGGTCGGCATTCACCATCAGCGATACATTCTGAATACATCGCGTTTGTTACTTCTGTTTTATCTATCCAAAACGGTAGCTCAAAGATTTGAATATTTGCCGGGGTTTCCTTGGTGTAATAAATTTCATCCTCGCATATTCCCCTTTCTTCAACACAAAACCCAATGACGAAATCTATGTCAGCTTCATCTAATCCCATTGTAAACGAGCCAGCAGGTACGAGTACCATTTCAACTTCATTGAATATTTGTGTGTGTGGTTGCCAGTCATTATTATTAAAGATCCCTCTCTCGGCACGGTTTTGCAAATCCCGAAAGCTAGAACTCGTTTCCTGTTCAACCCCTCTTGGATTGTCCCCCTCCTGTGTGGAGTAGTCAAAGTCATAATCTCTTACACATCTTATACCTAATGTATCGCTTCGCTCATTTGGTGATTCATGCCAACGATCAGTACTTAAATACATTGTAGTGACCAAGCCACCATAAAATCCTCCTCGGGCAGTTCGATGATAATTTGTTCTCGTAGGGTCCTCGCGACCATCAAATCGGTTGTACGGATAATCAAACTGTAATGAACTTGTCCATTCTCTAATATTACCATTCAGGTCATACGCGCCAACCCAAGAAATCCCTTCCTTTTTGGAACCAACATAAGCTGGAATGTCACCTGAATTGTAACCATGTACAAGGTTCTCTGGAATATATTCATTGCCCCAAGCGTATAGTAAATTGTCTGGACCCCGGGCCGCATATTCCCACTCAACTTCCGTTGGCAATCTTCCATTTTTCCACTCACAGTATGTTTTAGCATCAAACCATGTGGTTTGATTGATTGGTTGTCTGTTTTGTGTTGAAACCTCAGATTCGGGTACTGGCAAGCAAATTTCAGCCTCTACACAAAGTTGATATTGATCTCGTGTGATCTCATATTGAGATATCCAAAAAGGTTGTGTTATACATTGTGGATGCACAGGCTTTTGATCATCATCGCCATCAACATATCCCATCTGGAAGCATCCAGATGGAACTAACACCATCTCCACATCATCGAAAATTTCACTATAAATTTCCCATTCATCATTACTGATTACCCCACTTTCTGCTATTTCAAATGGCGTGTTACCAACAACCGAAACTGCTGTATGTACGGGCGGATTAGTAGAAGTATTCGCCGGGGTAACGGTGAACGTTGGTGTGTCAGTCATAGAATCTGTTGGAGTAGGTGTATAGGTTGAAGTATCAGTTGGCGGTACACTTGGCTCATCTGTGGATGTCTCTATTTGGGTAGCAGTGTAAGACAGAGTATCAGTCACAGAGTCTGTTGAAGTAGGCGTATAGATTGAAGTATCAGTTGGCGGTGTGATTGCCTCATCTGTAAATGTCTCTGTAATTTTATTCGCAATGTTTGTGGTCTCTAAGGTTCGTGTTGGTGGCGTATCTTGCTCACCCAAAATTAAGCTGGAGAAGTAAAATAAACCTGCAAGTACTATGATCAAAAAAATGGCGATAACAATATTTCTTATGTAGTTTGCCCTCTTACGGGCCGGGAAATGGTCGGGAGATGGTGTTTCTGGTTCCCAGTTAGGGAGTCTCGGTCGTGGTAATTTTGACTGATAATCAATAGCTTCAAACAGCTTAGTGACTGATTGAGTATCATTGACTTTATCTGTCATATCTATGTGTTGATATTTTGCAAGCTCAGGTGGAATTTTGGTTTTTGCGCGAGCCTGTACAGGAATTATAGGAATGCCTAACCGCAGGGCTTCTTGATGCTCTGCTTTGCAATATTGAGATTCCAATGAGTCGTTCGTTAAAACGTAAACAAAAACCTCACATCTATTTATTTCGTTAAGAATTTGTCTCCACCACTCTGGTCCGCCTATGAGCCTTTCATCATGCCAGACTTGATTATATCCATATTGATCTCGGAGATTTTTTATAAGTGGTTCAACAAAGCTACGTTTGTCAACACGACTGTAGGATATAAATATTTTTGCCATTGAATCTATGCTGTTCCAAGCTCTGTGCGGATATTATTTTTCAGTATAACCAATGATTCCCTATAATGCACCGCACTCAGTTAGCACAGGCGCATCAACAAGGTGCCAAGTCAGTTTGCATCCTACAAATTCTATCAGAATCAAAATCCGTGTGACAAACGGGTGTCCCAAAGTGACATTGAATCAGAAGCGCTTCAACAATCGGAGTTTGTGAATGTCGGACGCTATCAATCGCGTCATCACCCAGAATTATGACACGCTGCATCAGGCGTTTCGCATCTACCTGAGCCGCAGCGGGCTGGATGGCAACCTGAGTGCCGATGAACTCATCAACGAGGTGACGCTGGAAGCCATCAGCCATGCCGACCGTTTTCGCGAGGTGCGTGATCCGGTGGCGTGGCTGATCGGCATCGGCCTCAATCTGATGAAACGCCAGCAGTCACGGGTGAATCGGAATCACCGCCGCGAGCCTCTGGTGCGGGACATGTATCCCCGGCTGGAGGCGACCATGAGCGACGGCGATCTGTTCGACCTGCTGGAAGACCTCGCCAGTCCGGACCCGGCCCATGCCGTCGAGCGTAAAGCGATGGCGCAGTACTGGCTGTCGATGATTGCCCCGGCAGACCGCCAGATTATCGAACTGGCGATTATGCACGAACTGGATGGCGAACAGGTGGCGCGACAACTGGACATTTCACCGGGCGCGGCGCGAATGCGGTTGCACCGAGCCATGAAGCGATTGAAAGCCGTCGTCACTGAGGAGGCACACCACCATGACACATGAGAAAATCCTGTTCCTGTATATCAGTGCCGTCGAAAGCGGTGATCTGGACACTCTCCGTGACATCTGGGCGCTGGTCGAAGACGATCCCAGACTCTCCGCAAAACTGATTGAACTCAATGCTGAGATAGGAGAGACACCAATGGCAATTTACAACGGAAAAGTACAGGCGGCAGGATCACGTCAGCGCAAATCGTATAGCATTCCTTTTACACGGACGGCAATTTTGCTGTTCCTGCTGGCAGGTATTATCAGTATCGCGCTGAGTCTGTCACAGGCAGGCGAAGAACCGACAACTTCCGTGCCGCTGTATGGCACAACGCCGACACCTATACCGTTGGATACATTAACGGTCATCTCAAAAGATAATGTCAGTGAGATGGTTGAGATTGACCGCTTTGGCTCCGGCATTATTCAGGGCGCGGTGTGGTCGCACGATAATTCGCAGATTGTGGCTTACGGTGAAAGCGTGTGGGTGTTTGATGCTGCCTTTACCAATGAAGTGGATGTCACACAAGAAATGCTGGAGTCGGCTAAACTCACTGACCTGCCGTTTATTACTGACATGGCCGTGCTGGCTGGGGATGGCACGCAACTAGCCGTTGCCAGCAGTGAAGGGAAGATTGCGCTCATTGACTTAAGCACAGGATTGATACAGGAACTGGCGGATGTTGATGGCGAGATCACAGACTTTGCCGCGCATAAGAATCTCATTGCATGGACTGATGGCGACAATAATCTTGCTTATGTGTGGGACAGCGATATCGAACGTGAGCGACTGGTGGTGCGGACGCTGGACGATAACGTCAACGCGCTGGCCTTTTCGGAGGATGGGTCGATGCTGGCGGTGACCGGATCGGTGAGCAGAGATGTTGAACCGGGGATGGTCGTTGAAGATAATAATATTATGCCTCGACTTTCAGTAAATGTCGTGCAGGTCTGGGATATGGATAGCGGCGAGATGATTAACGTGCTGGTTAAACCCGCTGAACATTATCCCTTTGCGTTTGACTTTCCCTACACAGCAGTCACATTTGCTGACAATCGACTGTATGCGAATGCTGGCTCGACCTTTCATTGGTGGGAACTCGATAATCTCGAATACTCAGCGCCTGAAGGCACAGAGGTTGTAAATATCCCGAATATCGCCGCATCAATACGTATGCCGGACAGTGATGGCATTGCGGGAATATCGAATCCGATACCGCAGGCAACCATCAACAAGTTTTTAGATCGTAAGACGCTGGATTGGCTGGAATGGTATGATGGCTACTTTGAAGGATTTCCCAGAAGCATAGACGTCAACAACGAGCGCATCTTGCTCACCGCCGAGTATGCCATTTCTGTCTATGAAATCCCTTCGGACGCCCCCATCCAGCAGCTAAACTTCTTCAACAATGCATTATCCGAAGCACAAGTGAGCTATCCATATGTCGCCTATCGCGATAGTCGTACCGTGTCGGTATGGAATCTGGAAACAGGCACACAGGTTGCTTCATGGCAGGGAGGCGCTCGTGATATGGACTTCACGCCGGACGGCACCCATCTAGCGATTGCCAACGGATACTCACAGGTACAAGGGCCGGACAATCTTGTGGTGTGGAATTTTGTGGAGGATGAGGAAACATGGCTCGGTGGTCCCAGCGCCATCGCGGTAGCCGTGAATGGAGATTCAATGGCCTATATCACGATTTCCGGCGTTCTAATTATCATGGACATCGAGATACAAGTGACGACGGGCACCATCGTGCTCGATTATGGTGAGATTCAAAGTGCGCCGGTTCTGGACTTTCATCCAACTTCGCCACTGGTTGCCGTTACTCACTGGTCGCGTGAGATTGAGGTTTATGAAATCGACTCCGAATCGCTCGCGCTCACACTCACCGGGCACAGCGATGTGGTCGCCAATCTGAGCTTCAGTCATGATGGCAGTATGATGGCTTCGGTGGACCTGTCCGGAAATGTCATCATCTGGGATACCGCCACATGGGAAGAAATCGCCTACCGCAGTCTCAGCACACCCGGTGGCAATTTGGCCTTTTCACCGGATGATAACTTACTGGCTGTCAGCAGCGAGAGAGATATTGTTGTGCTGGATGTTGAAACGCTGGAACCCTTACATCAATTCCAGGGCAATGCTGATTTTATTACCGGGCTGGATTTTGATGACAGTGGCAAGATGCTTGTTTCGGCAGGGCATGATGGTGTGCTGCGCACATGGGGTATTCCAGAGTAGGAAATTCCCTCCTTTTGAAGGACTCGTCTTCATGGAGATGAGTCCTTTTTATCCGGTACAACTTCAACCTGTGCGATGAGTTCATCCACAACCGCCATCCGCTCCGTGATGAAATCGGGCAGATCGGGAGGCTGTGTTGCCAGCGGCAGCATTTCCCCGGTCAGTTCGTGATAGCGCTCACGATAGGTAATGTCCGGGCTGGTGGGGTAGAGGTCACGGTAGAGGGCGGCGGCCTGCTCTGCGGACACGGAATCGGTGCTGTCAATGCGCCACATGGTGAAGAGAATCGCAGCCTGCGCTTTATCGTTAGCAGCATCATCGAGCAGTGTTTTCAATTCCGCCAGCGCATCAGGGGCGGGAAGTTCAGCCAACCGGAATCGCAGTTCAAGATCCAGCACCTGCGCATCAAACATGATTTCCTTGCGTTCAATCTCCCGTGCCATTGTGAGGGCTTCGCGGTTGGCGACATTCGCTCTGGTAATGTCATCTCGCTCTAGCAGGCGCAGCGCATCTTGATACAGCCACGCGCACAACTGAAAGCGAATTCCGAGTGACCGGGCCAACTGAATCGCAAGTTTGGAAAGGCGTTCGGCCCGCTGGTGATGGCCCCGCCGCATGTCGACGAGGGCGATATTGTTCAGGGCAATCGCCGTCGCCCGGCGGTCGTGCATGTTCAGGGACTGTTGCAGGTGATACGCGCTGCATTGGAAAGCCGCGTCATAATGCCCCTCCAGCGCACTCATCGCCGCGACATTGGAAATGGCAGTGGCAATACCGACTTTGTCTTCAAGTTCATAGTCATGGGTAAGCTGCCCGAAGAAACAGCGCATGGCGTTTTCGTAATCGCCCATAAGCTGGTAGACGAGGCCCATGTTGCCGGTGATTTTGCCGATGCGCCCTTGATCGTTTATCTGGTGGGCCAGATCGAGGGCCTGCTCGAAGTTTTGCAGCGCCAGTTCATGTTCCCCGATTTGCATGTAGACTCCAGCGGTGCTGCCCTGCGCCACCATCGCCCCCTCAAGATCATTGATTTCTATTGCCATGTCGTAATGCGTATCATAACATTCCAGCGCCTGATTATAATTGGCCTGCCGCCAGTGGACGCTGCCGATGGAGCCGATGCTGTACATCTGGCCTTTGAGGTTGCCAAGCTCCTTATAAATCGCCAGTGCTTCCTGTGAGGCTTTCAATGCCGCGCCATAATCGCCTTGATTACGCAGCAGCATGCCCAGATGGGATTTGGCATCGGCCAGTTGAAGCTGGTGCTTTCCAGCAGAAGCCAGCACCAGCGCCACGCGATAACGCCCCTCGGCGGCCTGCCACTCGCCCATTGTAAAATGCACATCGCCCAGCTTAATCAGAATATCGGCCCCGACCGCCGGGTCCTGCACCAGTTTCAGTGCCCGCTGCAAGTAGCGAATCGCATCATCATGAGCGAATAATCGCGCCGCCTCTTTCCCGGCCAGCAGGGAAAATTGCCCTTCCTGCGCGTCATCGCCTGCCATGTGCCAGTGATAGGCAATTTGCGAGGGTGGAGCACTGGCAGCCATCAGCGTCGTGGCGGCGCGTTCATGCAGCCGCTGTCGGCGGATAGAGGTCAACTGTGCACGGACGGCTTCACGCAGCAAATCGTGCTGGTAATCAAACTGGAGGGGACGGGTATCTTCCAGCGTATGCAGAAATCCCCAGCGCAGCCCGGCATCAATGGCATCGGCGACTTCATCCTCGCTGCGCCCGCTGATCTGATGGGCGGTAGAGGCCATCACCGGGGCGTCAATAACTGCAATGGCCTCCATAACCTGCCGCCCGCTGGCGTTCAATTGACCGAGGCGGCGCTGGACCAGACTGTTGAGACTGGGCGGGATCGGCATCCGCTGCCCCGTCATATGGACCAGCTCGTTCAGGATTTCCACGACATACAGTGGATTGCCGCGCGTCGCCTCCCACACATCTCCGGCGTCAACCTTCAGATTGTGGCGCTGGACTAAAATGGCGATGGCGTCCGCATCCAGCGGGGATAGATCGAGGGTTATCATGTTGCTGGTGCGGTGTAAATCGCGCAAGAAGGGGTTGAGAGCCGGGTTATCGTCTGCTTCTTCCGGGCGAAACGCACCAATCAGCAGCACCGGGGGCACATCCCGCAAAGCCTGACTTTCCAGTACCAGATAGTGCAGCAAGCTCAAGCTTGCCCCATCCGCCCACTGCAAATCGTCCAGAAAGATAATCAGGGGCGGTCGATTTGTCAGGCGCAGCAGCAGCTCA
>JAKEEQ010000296.1 GCA_022616515.1 Chloroflexota bacterium
CCAGATTTCCCACTGACCTGATCAGCATCAGTCGTGAAGAATTTGACGAGGTGTACGACATCTTTCAGGCGGAAGGAATCAAACTAAAAGAACGTGAGCAGGCGTGGATGGATTACGCTGGCTGGCGTGTAAACTATGATGCGGTGCTCATTGCCCTTGCACGTTTAACGATGGCCCCGTTCGCCATGTGGTCATCGGACCGCCTTGAGGAAAGGGACAACGTGTTTACCCCCAGACTGCGCATTTAAAGTGCAGTCAACAAAAAAGGGCGGAATGACCCGCCCTCAGTTTACGGTGATGTTAGCGTAATAGGCACTCGGAATTTATGCTCGCCTATTGATCCGAAGACAACGAGTTCCAGTTCATATTGTCCGGGTGGCAGAGCACTTGCCTGGAAAACTTCCAGTTGAGCCGGTGCCGGTACCTGATTGCTGTGGGTTTCACCCAGCGTGGTCCAGTTTGGAAATGGCCCTCCAATTACCTGAAGTTTGTAATAGGTGAAACTGGCATTAGGGGGATACTGGACCACACCACTGATAACAACATCTCCGCTGACCGTTTGATTGGCCGTCGGTGACGTAATGTAGCCTACAACTTCACCGCTGGAGGGTTGTGCTCCGCCTACCACGGTATCCGGTGTGCATGGATACCAGGGCAGGATTGGATCATTAGCGCCATAGGCATAGTTGTAGGCTCCCCGTGCTTCATCCTCAAGATCAGGATGATCGATGAAGATTTGCAGCGATGCATCGGTCACCTGTCCTATAATCTCCTGCGGAACCAGACAGTACTTCGGCTGTGGCAGGCGTGAATTCTGCGACGCGAGGATGTTCGCCTGCTCTGGTGCGAGGGGCCTCACATAGGTCTGGAATATTCCCGGCTCCAATTCAGATAATTGTGGACCGTATTGGGAAGCATTCGTTTGGCTGGCCCCCACATCATAGTAGGCCAACCCGCCCTGACCATCCGGCAGGAGTGGACCGCCATCCAGATACCACTCTGTCTGGAACGACCCGCACGAGTTGGCCGGGTCGGACAGGGTGTTGATGTTGCAGATACGCTGCTGAGTCACACCGGGAGGCACTGGCAATGTGCTTGGCGGGAAATCAAATGAGTTGTAGATGCCCAGCATGGTATCGTGCCAGATGGGTGCTGCACCCTGCAACCCGGAGATATTACTCATCGGGGTATTGTCACTGTTGCCAGACCACACACCGACTGCCAGATCATTCGTGTAGCCTACTGTCCAGTTGTCGCGAAAATCATCGGTGGTTCCCGTCTTCACGGAGGTCAACAGGTCACCTGTGTTGAGCGGGCTGTTGGCTCCCATAGCGGGTGAACGAGCCGCGTTGTCCGATAGAATATCACTGATGACAAAAGCAATTCGCGGATCAAGGACCGGCGTACTCACGACAGTGTCATTGAACGTACGATCAGTGGTGCCAAATGTGCCAAAGTTACCACAGCGATTCTCGTACTGGTAAAGGATGTTGTCGTTTTTATCGACAATACACAGGATGCTGTGGGGCGAGACGTAATTGCCGTCTCTGCCAAAGGTCGCAAACCCGTTGGTCAATTCCAGCAGTGTAACTTCACCACCACCCAACGTCAATGACAGGCCATAATTCGACGCATCGCGATTCAAACTCTGTACGCCGAAACGCTTCATAAAATCCAGCAGATACTGCACCCCGACCTTGCGTAGCGTTTTCACCGCCGCGACGTTGTACGAGTTCGCCAATGCCGCACGAACACGAACGGGGCCGTGGAAACGACGGTCATAATTGACCGGGCTGTAAGTCGGTTGACCCGGAATACCGATGTCCACCGACGTATCCCAGATAATGGTTCCTGCCGACCAACCTTGCTCCATCGCAGCAGAGTAGGTAAACGGTTTCATTGTACTACCCGGTTGTCGCTGGGCAAGCGCAACATTCACCTGCCCATCAATGGTGGGGTCATCATAATTAACACTGCCTACCATCGCGAGAATTTCGCCCGATGGCGGGTGTATAACTACTACTGCCGCATTGGTTACGTTGTTACTATTGCGCAGGTCAGCGATGCGGGTCCGCGCCGAGTCTTCGGCAACCGTCTGGAAATCCATGTCGATAGACGTATAGATACGCAGACCACCGTTTGCCAGCAATTCCGGTGAGTAACCCAACCGGACCAGAATATCCTCGGCTCGGTCCTGTGAGTACACCACAAAATGCGGTGCTTTATCTAGCGGAATCTCGGGGCTGGAGTAAATCAACTGGGTCTGTTTGGCTTCCAGCGCTTCTTGCTCGGTGATATAGCCCTCTTCCGCCATCAAATCAAGCACAAGATGGTGGCGTTCTGTCACCCGCTGCTGGATAATCGGGTCGGGGTTGAGCGGGTCTAATTCAGCCGGGGACTGTGGCAGTCCTGCCAGCAGGGCCGCTTCATGAAGCTCAAGTTGGGTTGCGGGCTTACCAAAGTACACCTGCGACGCTGCTTCAATGCCATAGGCCAAATTGCCGTAGTAGATTTCATTCAGGTACAGTTCCAGAATCTCATCCTTGGTCAGCATCTGATTCAGTGTTAGTGCCAGGATGGCTTCATCCATCTTGCGCGTGAAAGTTCGTTCAGCGCGATACTCCGGCTCAAAGGCGATGTTACGTACAAGCTGCTGGGTAATTGTGCTTGCGCCGGAAACCACCCTGCCTTCGAGAAAATAATCCCGTGCCGAACGAATGACACTCGATACATCCACACCGGGATTGTCGTAGAAGTTATCATCCTCAGTCGAGATGGTTGCCCACTTCACGTAGTCAGGAATTTCATTAAACGGCACACGACGCCGACGTCCCTCGCCGAAAATCTCGTATAGCTGGCGACCCTGACGGTCGTAAATGTAGGTGGTCTCAAAGTTCTCGATATTGCTGGGGTCTTCGAGTGCATCAAGACGTGCTTCGAGATTGTCAACACCGGCCTGCACCCGGCTGGAATAACTCGCATATGCCAGAAACAAGGCCACCAGAGACCCACATATGAATACCGAAACGATGCCCAGACAGCCAATCAAGCACTGTGGGCTTAGCATACACCCCAGCTTGCCAAAGCGCGTACGTGGCGTGCGAGTCGGCTTGCGGGTTCGTGCCGCACGCCGGGGTGCTTGCCGCTGGGCCTGTTGTTGTGGCGAATACGGTGTATTCGGCTGCGTTCTATCCATTCTTGTTCCTTAAAGTTTTGTCACTATATTGAGTCTAGCATATGTTTGTAAACGTTCAGTCAACGCCAACCTGTTGCTTACCCAACCAAACCCCGCTCACATAGTTAGAACCCCCAGAATGTGTATGAGCATGATAAGAAGCGCATCAATCTCAATGAAAATCAATCGTCGCTTCACGGGCCATACTGGTTGGCAGGGGTGCCAGCAGACTTGATAACGCAATGTCGCGGTCAAGGTTACGCAGGAACAGCCCTTTCGTATAGAAAGCGTCGG
>JAKEEQ010000297.1 GCA_022616515.1 Chloroflexota bacterium
AATAGAATTGCGATTATAGCCCGTGCAGGCGGAATCTGCACGGTAGTTGGGGATGTGTGGGTACCCGTTCAAAGATAACGAACAATTGCAAAAAGGAGTTGCACAATTCGTATTTTGCACTATCATGGAAATTACGAAAACTTTCTTATTCGCGCAATACTTTCGAGTAGGGGCAGGGTTAAATGAGAAAATTAGTTGTACTATTGATGGCGCTTGTCATATTGGCGGCGCTGTTGCTAATGAGTCTGGTTGCGGTCACGGCGCAGGAAGGTGGAGGAGATGAGGACGAAGAGGCGGCTCTGCTTGAGCGCGGCGAGTATCTGGTGCATATCGCTGCCTGCTGGGAGTGCCATACTCCACACTTAGAAGAGTACAATAAACCTGATCTGACTGACCTCAGTTTGGAGCAGATTCAAACGTTCGCGCTTTCCACATTAGATACACTGGATTTTGAAGAGCATTTCATGGCTGGGGGTCGTCCATTTCCTTCGCCCATGGGAGTTGTCTTCTCGGCGAATCTGACCGCGGATGAAGCCACCGGTGTCGGCTCATGGACAGATGAGCAGTTGGAGATAGCCATACGTCAGGGTGTCAATCCAACTGGACGGCGTTTGTTCCCGGTGATGCCCTATCTCAACTTCTATAATCTGGCCGAGCGTGATGTCGATGCAATAATTGCTTACCTTCGCACCATCGAACCAGTAGAAAATGAGGTAGATCGGTCAGGGCCATCTGGTGAAGGGATTGCGCCGGTTTTGGAACCGCGTGATGATTTGCCGGAACTGCCTCCCGATGGGTCAGACCCGGTGGAATTGGGCGAATATCTGGTACGCAATGTGATGAGTTGCAACGACTGCCATACACCATTAGACTCGGAGACCGGTGCGCCCATACCTGAATTGGCGCTTTCTGGCGGTTTCCCCTTTGAAGGGCCATGGGGAATTGTCTACGCGGGCAATATTACACCGGATGAAGAGACCGGCTTGGGTAGTTGGACAGAAGAAGACTATGTGCGCGTCTTCCGCGAAGGTGTGAATCGCGAGGGTCGCCGCCTGATTTTCATGCCATGGGAAGCGTATGGGTCCATCACCGATGATGACCTTGCTGCTCTGATTGCCTATTTGCAGTCCATTGAGCCAATCGAAAACGAAATACCTGCACCTGCCATTGAGGATGACTTCCTGCAATTTGTCGAGGAATAGGGCGGGGCGCTGGATAATCTATCGCCGGTTTTGAGGGAACCCCTGTGCCGCACATCATAGGGGTTCATTTTATAATGGATATGGTGCTGGCTATTGCGGAAGTATCTCGAAAGCTGTAAATAGGTGTAAATATTGATTGCCAATTTGTTTAACTTCGATAAGATGTTACTATAAAAATAATGACAAGGGTTGCCTGCTCCATGAATACAGGCAACCTCTTTGTGGTTGAGTATGGTCGATAGCTGTGAGCAGGTAGTGCTGGAAAGTGAATTCCATGGAATCAGGGAAACCCTCGCGCAAATTACGCATGAGTATTCGGCTGAAACTGCTATTGCCGTTTGTTGTCATTATTGCCTTTGTTTTGATTGTGTTGCTGCCGTTAACCAGCCGAACAATTGCAGATCGCTTGGAAGAGGAAACGGATAATCGCCTGCGCCAGACGGCTCTGGCATTTGCCGCGCTGCTTGAGGAGACTGAAAGCGAAGCGCGACTTGCAGCCAATTTTACTGCCAACCTGCCAGCCGTTGAAGCCATTGGCACTGACCGGGCGGCTGCCGCTGAAGTTCTGCCGGCCCTGAAACCAGAACTGGAATTACAGGAACTCAGTTATTTTACGCCCGATTATGAGGCCAATGACCAGCCACTGTTTTATGGGGGGCCTCCTGTTGCACGGCGCTTTTCTTTCAGCCGCAGTACACAGGATATTCGCAATAGTCTGGTGCTACACGTCTTGGAGACCGGGCAAAGCGCCAGCGGGATTGCAATTGCGCCACAGTCCTCTCAGATCATTGGTGTGACTCCGGTTATCCAAGGTAACCAACTGAGTGGCGTAGTGATGGCGGTATTCTATCTTGATGACAGTTATGTTCAGAGAATTGGGACGATTCTCAATGTCGATGCCGCCATTGTGAAAGACAATGACCCGGTAGCGACCTCCATTAGCGAGAGCAGTGGCTATGTGGGCATGATTAACGAGGGTTTCATCGCCCCCGCTGGTGTTTCAGCTGCGAACATTGTCTACGAAGATGGTATTAATCGCCGCTTGCTGGCGCATCCATTGGTGGTTGATGGGCAACCGCAAGGGCATATCCTGCTTGCGCGGTCTATTGAAGATGTGATTGATGTGCAGCAGCAGATAACAAATGTCATCTTCCTGTTTGTAGGCGTTGTATCGCTTATCATGATGGTATTCTTCATTGGGATTATCCTCAATTTTGCGAACCCCCTGCGGAAGCTGGCTGAGGCCACAGCCCGTGTGAGCGCCGGGCAAATTCGTGAGCGTGTCGAAGTTCCCAACATCTTCCTTGAGGATGAAGTTGTGGATTTGAACCGTAACTTCAACACGATGACTGCCCGCCTTGATGAGTTGTATTCCGGTCTGGAAGCCAAAGTGCGTGAGCGCACACTGGAATTATCCGACGCGCTCAAGGAGTTGGCCGTCAAGCGTGATGAAGCACTGGATGCCAGCCGTACCAAGAGTTTGTTCCTCGCCAATATGAGCCATGAACTCCGCACCCCGCTGAATGCGATTATCGGCTACAGCGAAATGTTGGAAGAAGAGGCGGATGATTTCGGCTACGAAGACATTACTCCCGACCTCCAGAAAATCCAGAAGGCCGGGAAACACCTGCTGGCGCTCATCAATGATATTTTGGATATTTCCAAGATTGAGGCTGGCAAGGTCGATTTGTATTTGGAAGAATTCGACCTCAACGTGCTGTTGGAAGAGATTCTGAATACCATCCAGCCGTTGATAGAGAAGAATGACAACAATCTTGTATTCAACGGCGACAATCTCGGCAATGTCTACAGCGATATGACCAAGTTGCGCCAGATTATCTTCAATCTGTTGAGTAATGCCGCCAAATTCACCGAACAAGGCACAATTACACTGGATGCTTCGCGTGAAATGGAGGCCGGTACAGAGTGGCTGTTAATCTCGGTGAAGGATACGGGTATCGGCATGACCGAGGAACAGATGGCGAGGGTTTTCTCGGAATTCACTCAGGCCGATGTTTCGACCACTCGTAAGTATGGCGGCACCGGGCTTGGCCTGCCGATTAGTCGTCATTTCTGCCAGATGATGGGCGGGGACATCGAAATTAGCAGTGTGCCGGGTGAGGGCAGCACATTCACAGTGCGAGTTCCGGCGCGAGTTACACCGAAAGCTGAGAAAGGCGAGACCCGCGAGATGGCCGCGGCCAAGGTGGAGCAAGTTGAGTCTGATTCCCATTCGACACAGCCCGTACCGGATATGTCCGGCAGCCGGATAACAGTGCTGGTGATTGATGACGACGCGACGGTGCATGACCTGTTGGCACGGGTGTTGCAGCGTGAAGGCATTGAGATGATTTCGGCCACGACGGGAGACGAAGGACTGGCGAAAGCACGCGAACTTCGGCCTGATGTTGTGACGCTGGATGTGATGATGCCGAGTATGGATGGCTGGGCGGTGTTATCGAAGATGAAGTCGGACGATGAACTGCGCGATATTCCCGTTATCATGCTGTCAATGTTGGATAACAAATCATTGGGTTTTGCCTTGGGTGCGGCAGATTATCTGACCAAGCCTGTTGAACGGGCATCCTTGGTGTCGGTATTGAAGAAATATCGTCCCAAAGTGCAGGACGAACAGGGACGTATCCTGATTATCGAGGATGACGACGATACCCGTGAATTACTGCGGCGCACGGCGCAGCGCGAAGGGTGGGGGACAGCCGAAGCCGAGGATGGACTAAAGGGCTTGAACCAGCTTGCACAACAGCGCCCCAATCTCATTTTGCTGGATTTGATGATGCCCGAAATGGATGGTCTGCAATTCTTACGCGAAATTCGCAAAAACGCCGACTGGCGCACTATTCCGGTGATAGTGGTCACAGCCAAGGTGTTAACAGAAGAGGAGCGCGTCTGGCTCAACCAGAGTGTGGAGCGCATCTTGCTCAAGGCTGACTACACACCGGACATCCTTGTGGACGAGATTCGCCAGATATTGTCATCGCATCAAGAACTGTTGTCGTAATTGAGTTCTTGACAATGAGGGAATTGTGACAGGGTTGGTTGAATATCAGCCCTGTTTTTGTTGGTGGTATGGCAACAAAAAAAGACACCACAAATGATGTCTTTTTATCGAAACGGGAGCGACGGGATTCGAACCCGCGGTCTCCACCTTGACAGGGTGGCATGTTAACCGCTACACCACGCCCCCAATGAACGCCCCTTATCTTATCATCGTGCCTACCGCGTGTCAAGCATGGAAGACGCAATCAGCACAACAATTGTACCCATACCTTTTGCTCAGGCGGTTTCGGCTTTCGATGATGGAATGAGGTCAAGATTGTCGCCAACAACCTTAAACCCAACCAACGCCCGGTCAAGATGTTCTTGGGTTTGAGTAGCCGTGTAGCTGGTACGCAGCAGGCTGCCGTTGGGCGGTGCCGCTGGCGGAATCACGGGGTTAGTATAAACGCCCTGCTCGACCAACGCTGCCCATGTCAGAACAGTTTTGAATTCCTCACCAATGATAACCGGAATAATCGGTGTCTGACTTTTTCCGATATTGAATCCGAGTTTCTTGAGACCGGCACGCATATATTCGGCGTTGTTCCAGAGTCGGTCAACATGGGTGGGTTCGCTTTCGATAATTTCAAGAGCAGCCAGCACCGCCGCTGCGTTAGGTGCAGGCAGGGCTGCCGAGAATATCATCGAACGGGCATGGTGCTGGATATAATGGATGATATCGGCTGAGCCTGCGATGAAGCCGCCAACCGAGGCAAAACTCTTGCTGAAGGTTCCCATGATGAGGTCAACATGGTCGGTCACGTTGTAATGTGCCGATGTGCCGCGCCCCTGACCCATCACGCCGATACCATGGGCATCATCCACCATCAGGCGTGCGTCATAACTCTTGCAGACTTCAACGATGTGGGGTAAAGGTGCTAAATCACCCCCCATACTATAGACACCATCGACAACCACCAGCCTCCCTGCGTCGGATGGCAGCTTACTCAGGACGCGCTCAAGGTCTTCAAGGTCGTTGTGTTTGAAGCGCTTGAGTTCACCGCGAGACATCATTACGCCATCAACCGTTGAAGCGTGGGCATCTTTATCGAGAAGGGCAACATCACCCTTGGCGACTATCGCGGAAATCGTGCCGAGATTGGTCTGGTAGCCGGTTGCAAAGACGAGTGCCTTTTCTTTACCGACGAATTTGGCGAGGCGGCGTTCGAGTTCGAGATGTAGTTCCAGTGTGCCATTGAGGAAGCGTGAGCCGGTGACGCTGGTGCCATAGCGCTCAAGTGCTTCGGCAGCGGCCTTTTTTACACGCGCATCTGTGGTTAGGCCGAGATAATTATTTGAACCGAGCATCACCACATCTTTGCCTTCAAAGGTGGCCGTTACGCCTTCGGTTTCACTAAGCGCCCGGAAATAGGGATAAACACCCATTTCCATAGCTTCTTTGGCGATGGTGAAGGATTGAACTTTATCGAAAATATCAACCACAGAGATTCTCCCCGTCAAACCCGCTTTTCATATCATCCCCGAATGTATTTTGGGTTGCCAGATTGTGTCTGGCATGTCAATGTCCATTAGTGTAACAGTCTTTTTGAACTTTCACAACGCACTGAATGCTTGTTAGCAGGTGATTGTGAAAATATTTACTTGCAGACTGTTTGACTGATACGTTACAATGGAATCAGATTGTGCAGGCCAATATTGAGAAAGTGAGGGTTGCGATGTCTGGTTTGGCTTTGAAGCGCCTTGTGGTGGTCATTATTTCACAGATATTGGGTCTGGGTACAACCGCGCTGATTGTCTCGTTGGGTTTTGATGCGCTGCCTCTGTTTACCGCCATTCAAACGCCGCAGGGTCGCAGCGTAGCTGAATTTGGGATTCAGTATTTCTTGGTGACGGCTGTGCCGATTGGGATTGTGTTTATGGTTTGGATGGACTTGCTGCTGGATACGCGGATTTTGCCGGACTAATCGACGAACTATAAAGAAACTTCCAAAGGCAGGGGCGCACCGAATTGTGCGCCCGTAAGTCCCCTATAGATTGATTCTATCCCCCATAGTTGAGCAGATACCGCAAACTCGATATGCCCGTTTCATTGGTAACACGCATTCGCTGCATCAGCAGATTGTTGTCAGTGGTGTGATAGATGCCCGGTTGCGTTGTGACAGCCTGTAAAACGCGGGTCGTTTCCAACAGACGCAAGCTGTTATCATCATAATGCCCGTATGGGTAAGCAAACATGCGTGGTTCCCGCCCGATATGCGACCATAGGCTCTCAATACTTCCGGCAATCTCATAGACCAGAAAATCAGGATTACGTTCGCGCAAATCAGCGTGGGTTTTGGTATGCGATTCCATGCTCATGCCCGCATTTGCCATCTGCGTGATTTGCTCCCACGACATATGGCCTGGGCGATTGGTGTCCGCGAATTCGGTAGAAATGAAAAATGTGCCTGTGAAATTATGTGCCTGTAGGATGGGAAAAACCGTCGCGTAGTGGTCGATGTAGCCGTCATCAAAGGTAAGCACTACGGGGTGCTGCGGCAGCGGGATACCATGATTGAGGGCGAGATAAATTTCGTATAGTGAGGTAGTCGAATAACCATTCGCCTGAAGGTATTGGATTTGCTCCCGGAAGGCTTGCGGCGATACAGTGAGGCCAACACGCAGTTCATCGGCATTCGGTGGTAGTTCGCTGACATAGTGATACATAAGGATGGGAACGCGAATACGGCGTAAGGTTCCATCGCCCCTCATGATAGGCAGGTCTTGTTGGTCATTTGCTTGTGATTGGCCGAGTGTAACTGCCAGCAGAGATAGCAGAATGATGTAGAAGAAGGGTTGCTTGCGTATCATGGTGTTTATTATGGGGCTTTTAGATAGTTTGTCAATTTC
>JAKEEQ010000298.1 GCA_022616515.1 Chloroflexota bacterium
ATGGACTTATCCTTGTCAGTGACTGTGGTTGGTTTCTGTCAGGATAAGTCCTTCTCTCCTTTTTGAAAAGTGTCCCTCCGCCAGCCATGTTTGGGGGAGACAATGCTGCACCCGTTGCCTATTACGGCTAATGGGGTAGATGGGGACAGGTGAACGTTCCCTCCCCAATTCTCCCCATAAATGGGGAGAAGTCCGCAGGACAGAGGGGATGGGGAGAGTTAGGGAGGGGTCAGGCAGGTTCATATTCCAACAACTATTTCACATAGAGCGTTTTCGTATATGGGGGCTAGTAACGGAGGGCAGACACGTGACCCTATCTGATTACCGGACCAGGGAATTTCGTTTCCCGATTATTTTTGCACTGTCGATACTCATTTTTGTGACCGCAGCTTTTTTATTTGTGCTCGAATATCGCGATTACCTGCGCCTCAGCAGTGAGCCACCGCCTGACATCATGATGGGATCGGTTCAGGTGGGCGGGCTGGATGAAGAGGCCCGACTGCGCAGGCTTGAAGAGGTGTATCTCAACCAGCCTGTTTACCTGCGCTACAACGGCCTGCCAATCTGGTTGTCGCCGCGCCGGGTTAATTTCGAGTTGGACGTTATCCACATGGAAGATGGGGTAGGCAGCCAGCAGGGTGATTTCTGGGGCGGGTTTATGGACCATTTACAGGGCCAAAGCCAGCCCCCGATTCGTGTAGAATTATCGGCGTCATTTTCAGAGGCCGAATTACGCGCTTATCTGGAAGAATTAGCCGCACGTTATGACGCGCCGCCGCAAGGCCCCGATATTGATCTGGTGAATTTGACGTTCAATCGAGGCGTTGGCGATACGCGGATTGATATTGAGGCAGCGCTGCCGTTGATTAGCGTGGCATTGATGGATGGCCGGGCGGAGGCGCGATCCGTTGAACTGCCTGCCATCACGGTTCAGGGGCAAGTGCCCACGATGGATACCCTGCGCCAATCTTATCTCGATTTCTTCTCCTCGCGAGGCATTGACTATGATGGCCCGGATTCGGTCATCTCCATTTTTGTGATGGATTTAGAGTCCGGTCAAGAAATGGGCATTCAGGAGAATGTGCGGCACACTGCCGCCAGCACCATCAAACTGCCGGTGCTTATTAATTACTATCGCCACCGGATCATAGAACCGCCGGATGGTGAAAAAGAACTCCTGGCATCATCAGTTATCTGCTCGCAGAACAGCGCCGCAAATTTGCTTATGGAAATCACCAGTGATGATGGAAGCTACTCGGATGGTCCGCGTAATACGACCGAGACGGTATGTGAAGCTGGGGCAGGCAATACTTCGATCTTAAGCAGTTTATATGTTGGGACATATGATGAGCTGCGCCAGCAGGGGTTTAATCCAGAAGTGTTTTATGCCCCGGCGGCTCCACTGGTTTGTCCAAGTGCGCGTTTTTCGGAGACGCCCGCGCCGGAAATTCCATTCGATACCCAGAATTATTCGACAGCGGCGGATATGGGCACGCTGTTGATGCTAACCTATGACTGCGCCAATCATGACAGCGGTCTGCGCACCGTTTTCCCGGATGAGATCACGCAAAATGAATGTCGCCAGATTCTGGAAATCATGCGCGGCACTCGTTTTTTTCACATGAGCGAGCTTGGCGTGCCAGAAGACGTGGAGATGGCGCACAAGGTGGCCTATGATGGCGTGACCACGGACGCCGACATCAGTATCGTGTATTCACCCGGCGGTGACTACATTTTTACGGTTTATGTGTGGCAGCGCGATATTGACGGGGACGGTTTTAAAGGGAATGAAAACTGGTATCTGATCGGTGATCTGGCCCGCATTGCCTACAATTTCTTCAACCCCGATGCCCCACTCCTACAAACGCGGACACCTCTTCATCCGGCAGGAGCGGGTTCCGAGTGTGTGTTGCCACGCCAACCTGAAGACATTAACCTTAATGCAATTGATGAGAACCGCTTTGACACGAATGGTGATCCCGTGCCGGGTACCTGCTATGGTTATCCAACGTGTCGCCCATTTGATAATTGGGGACTCAACCCATAAGGAGTTGATAGTGAAAACGAATTTCGTGATATATACAGACAAACTCGGTGAGGTACGTGATTTCTGGGATAAATATTTCCACACCTATGGGTTTACCGAGATGCAAGACGGCTTTGGAATTATGGTATTTGGCGACTCGTATATCATATTTCTGGATGCAGCAGCTTATGTCAAACCTGTAACAACCAACGCCAGTGTACGCATTAGAAGTGCGCAGCCAGAGCTGGAGCGGGGGCGGCTTGATGAACGCGGCTGGGAAGTCAGCGAGATGCAGGATGATCACTGGGGGCCAATATTTGAAGATGTGGAGTACTTCTCATTTCAGGACCCATCGGGCACAACATTTGAATTATTTGCCGATCATGTCGGGGTAGCAAAACGGTTCACTCTCAAGCGGGAGATATAGTCTGCGGACGGTTTTGCAGTTTCCCCTCTGTCGCTAACGCGACATCTCCCCATAAATGGGGAGAGATGGGGATCACAAATCTTTACAAAGTCCGCACCGATAAACGGTTTCAGGTGCTTTTACCGGCGGATGCGCCGTTGGACGTGCCTACAACGGCGCGGTTCGTGGTGTAGGGAAGAGGGCTGCATTTGTTATTTCACATAGTCTGCATGCTCGTTACAATAGAAGCCACTATTTGCATACCTACTGTGGGGGTTGAATTGCATGGCAAATTTTGACATGATGCGCCGTCTTGCCCGTGATGAGGGCGGTAAAATTATCTTGCTGGTGTTGGATGGATTGGGTGGATTACCGCTTGAAGCTACCGGGAAAACGGAGCTTGAAACTGCCAATACCCCAAACATGGATAAACTGGCAGGGGCTGGCAGTCTGGGGGCAATTGTCCCGGTGGCGCGTGGCATCTCGCCCGGCAGTGGCCCCGCTCATCTGGCGCTGTTTGGCTATGACCCGATACAATTTGACATTGGACGCGGTGTTCTTTCAGCATTTGGCGTCGGCATGGATGTTCAGTGGAACGATGTCATGGCACGCGGCAATTTTGCGACACTGGATGAAAATGGTATCGTTACTGACCGCCGGGCGGGTCGCATTTCGACTGAAGAAGCGGAAAAACGGCTTGATGTGCTGCGCTCGATTGAGATACCCGGCGTCACCATCACGCTCAAAGCAGAAAAGGAGTATCGCTTTGTCCTGCATGTCCGGGGTGAAGGTTTAAGCGGTCATGTGGCTGATACCGATCCGCAGGTAACTGGCGAACCCATGCAGAAAGCCGTCCCAACTTCGGAAGAACCTGCTGCCCAATTCACCGCCGACATCATCAACCAGTGGGTGGGCAAAGCCGTGCAAGCCCTCAAAGGTTACGAGCCAGCCAACGGTGTGCTGCTGCGCGGCGTCGCCATGGACCCCAACCTGCCTAAGTATAACGACGTATATCGTCTCAAGGCAGCTTGTGTAGCCGTCTACCCGATGTACAAAGGCGTCAGCAAATTGGTGGGGATGACGGTCATTGATACCTACGACATCAATGAACCGCAGGAAGAGTTTGAAAAAGTTGCCGGGATATGGGGGGACTATGATTTCATTTTCTGCCATGTCAAGAGGCCGGACAGCCTTGGCGAGGATGGTAATTTTGACGGCAAAGCGGCCTATATTGAAAAGGTGGATGCCGCACTGCCAACCTTGCTAAATTTGAACCCGGATGTGCTCATGATTACAGGTGATCACTCCACCCCGGCGAAGTTGCGCTCCCATAGCTGGCATCCAGTGCCATTCCTGCTGCATGCCCCGGCGACCACCATGCCGAGCGGGGCCGATCATTTTGGGGAACGGATTTGCTACAAAGGCCCGCTGGGTATCTTTCCATCAGCCGATATTATGCCGCTGGCCCTTGCTCACGCCCTGCGCCTCGATAGATACGGTGCATAATCAAAAAGATGAGGGTTGTTCTAGCCCTCATCCCTCGTCTCATCTTCAGCCCTTTTGGTCCAGCCTTCATAGGCTTTATTGCCATCGTCCGCGGGTAGCTCCGGCTTCTTTTCCGGCTTCTTATTGATCGGTTCCATATCTTCAACCAGCCTAGTCAGGGAACTGAGTTGTTGGCCGGGGCGTGTTAAATTACGCACTTCACTGGCGGTGTTGCGGATTTCACGGGCGGCATCGACAAACTCTTTGCCGTCCGGCCCAATTTCGTCCTCAAATTCTTTCATCAACGTACTGACGTATTCCCTGAACTGGCGCATGTAACGACCGATTTCACGTGCCCAGATGGCACTGCGCCGGGGTCCGGCAACCAGCACAACCACCAGGCAGATGACAATCATCTCAGGAACACCAATTCCAAACAGGTCCATTGCAACCTCTATCCTACTAACGCAACAACAAGGGCGGCGATGGGCAGTGTAAAGATGGGGCTGTCTATGCGATCTAACACGCCGCCGTGTCCGGGGAATAAATTCCCGGAATCTTTCACCCCGAACCGCCGCTTTAATTTCGATTCAAGCAAATCCCCGTATACTGTCGCAATCGGGATAATCAGCGCAAATAAAATAATAACGGCGTCAACGGGAAGTCCGAGCAAGACTGCAATGACGATGACGCCAATGACACCTGTCACTATGCCGGTAAATACTCCTTCCCATGTTTTCTTTGGCGAAATGACAGGCGCAAAGGGTCGTTTTCCATAGAGTTTGCCGCCGATTAATGCGGCGCTGTCCACTGTCCAGTTCGTGATAAGCACGAGCAAAAAATACAACAGTCCGTCCGGTGAGTAACGCCGCAGCCAGACAGCCGCAATCAAAGGCACACCTAAATATAGGATACCAAACATTATGTTGATCGTTAGCGAACTGGGTTGTGTCCTGACCAGTTGGATATATTCATAAGCCGCCAGAGCCACCATAATACCAATCAGCAAAGCCGTTGTTTGCCAGCTAAGGATAATCAGGACCAGCGCGATAGGGGCAGCGATCACTGCGGTAATGACACGCTGGCGAAAATTGGCGTCAAAGAGCCTGTCCATGTTGGTTTCACCGGGTGCAGAGAAAATTTCTGGTATGTTACAGGGCACGTGGACTTATTGACAGGGCTAAAAAGTAATGTTATGTTGACTGATGAAGACAGGTTAATACCTTAAGGAAGGGTCTATTGCGCGACGAAGCACCTCTGCAAAGAGGTCGTGTGGTCCGTACTCAGAGTGGTTTTTTTACCGTTGAAACACCTAATGGCGAATATGTTGTATGCCAGATCAGTGGTCGCCTGAAGATTGGGGCTTTGCGTGCCGAACAGCGCGAGGATGCCTCACGCAGCGATCTTGTCGCCCTGAACGATTTCGTTACCTTCGAGTTGCAGACTGACGGGACCGGCTTTATTGTGGAAGTTGGCGACCGCTTTAATGTGTTGTCGCGAACCGAACCGGGCGCAAAGGTTGGCACATCTGCCGAGACCGAGCAAATCATCATCGTCAATGTCGATCAAGCCATTTTTGTGTTTGCTGCTGAACAGCCCCGACCCCAGCCACGCGCCCTGGACCGGCTGCTGGTCATTGCCGAAAAAGCTGAAATCCCCGATATTGTGGTTATTATCAACAAAATAGACATTGCCGATAGAGAGGCCACAAAATCGCTGTTCAAAGTTTATGAAGACATTGGTTATCCCGTGCTGTATGTCAGCGCCGAAACCAGCGAGAACATCGAGCAGTTGCGTGATGTGCTGGTGGGCAAAGATAAGGTATCGGTTTTCACCGGACCCTCCGGGGTGGGCAAAAGCAGCCTGCTAAATGCCATTCAAGCGGGGCTACAACTTGACACCAGCGATGTCAGTGCAGCGACGACGAAAGGAAAGCACACCACCCGTTTCAGCCAGCTATTGGAGCTAAACGAGGGTGGCTACGTCGCCGATACACCGGGTATTCGAGCTATTGCGCCGTGGGATATTGAGCCGGATGAACTTGATGGCTATTTTGTGGAGTTCTATGATTATATAGCACAATGTAAGTTCAAAGACTGCTCTCACATCCATGAACCGGGCTGCGCGGTTCGCGAAGCCGTTGAAGCGGGTGACATATCGAAAGGTCGCTACGACAGTTATTTACGTCTGCGCGAGGAGTTGGAGGAACAGTACATTTACTGATGGTTTTTCACCAGGGAGACTTCGATATTCGCTGTGAGTGGGGTGAGGACGGGATGCTGGCCTTATCTCAATCCAGCGATGTCGTGATCATCGTCGATATACTGTCATTTTCGACTGGCGTTAATGTCGCGGTTGAAAATGGAGCCAGCGTGTATCCGTACCGCTATATGGATGACCGTGCCCTCGACTATGCCCGCGAAATCGATGCCATCCTGGCTTATCCCGACCGTCACACCAGTGGATTTTCAATATCGCCTCAATCGCTTCAGCACCTGCCCGAAAATACCCGTTTAGTGCTGCCATCCACCGATGGTGCGACATTGGCTTTGCTGGCCGGGCACACATATGCCTTGACGGGCTGCCTGCGCAATGCTCGTGCGGTAGCGAATGCCGCTATGGAACTTGGCGAAACGATTGCTGTTATCGCGGCTGGCGAACGCTGGCCGCTGACGAATGCCCTGCGCCCGGCCCTTGAGGATTGGCTGGGTGCAGGGGCAATTATCCATTTTCTTCAGGGGTCAAAATCTGTGGAGGCCCGTGCCGCCGAAGCAATATTCGTACGCTATCGCGATAATCTGGTAGATGCGCTTTCGCGGATTGCTTCAGGATTACAACTTATTGAACAGGGCTTTGGCGGCGACGTGCTGTTGAGCGCTCAGTTCAACGTGAGCGAGGTCGCGCCGATGCTCATCGACGGGGCGTTTGCCAGCCACGTATAAAGCTCTTAACGACGATCTCAAATGTCGCGTCCAGATCACCACCACGCCGCATCTGGTGATTAATTTCGAGCATCACAAAACCATGTATTAAGGCCCATAATCCACGCAGCGCGGTGAGCGAATCGGCTTCGCCAACCAGCGGCCTCAGCATATGTTCCATCTGTTTGCCAATGGCAGCCAACGCTTCCTCGTCGCCGCGCACCTCCGCCCCCAGTGCCAGTTGATAGGTGACAGGATTGGCATGGGCAAACTGACGATATGCCCGTGAAAAGATTAGTAGGCGTTCAACCGGGTCAGTGACACGCACCGTTTGGTTGAGGATTGTTTCGCTTAACTCGCGATAGGTGGCATGATTTACAGCCTCGATGATGGCAGCCTTGTTGTTGACATGTTTATAAAGCGACGGGGCTTTTACATCAAATTGGGCAGCCAGCTTGCTCAACGAAAGCTTTTCCAGCCCCACTTCTTCAATCATCCGGCGGGCAGTTTCTATCAATTCATCATATTGAATCTGTGCAGGGTAAGGAATGATGCCACCTCCGGTTAGATGCGCTGTAGATGGGTGTCTTTGCCTTCAGCCGAATATTTCAGGCCGTAACCGACCATCCGGTCCATACCGACGTGCGCCAGCCATATGCTGCCCAACAGGAGGCCCATCGTCGAGTCAGCGGTCAGGCTCAAACCAATCACACCAAGCGGCAAAATGTAATTGTGTACGACATTATAGGCCAGCACACCCACTTCTTTGTCAATGAGATAAACGAGAAACACAAGATCGGGAACCAGCAGCAGCACGATAAACATCAATACGCTGCCATCATAAGAAGCGTAGAGAGCGATGACCGCCAGCATCACAGCCAGCCCTTCAGCTCTCAGAATATAGCGGTTGGCAGTTTGGAGCCTTGCAGTGACCACATTGACTCTTTTCAAGACTAATACCGTTAGTTTTCAAAATTAATGATATTAGTTTTCACGATTTTGTCAATCCTGCATAAATTCGGGGCAGATGAAGAGTCGCTAAGTTTCCGTTCTTAGCCGGTTAAATTCTGCTTGAAACTCGGTGAGCATTGCTTTCTTGCGCTCGTCTGGCAGATAGCTGTGGCGAAGACCATCCAGCACCGACTGCTCAAGTTGTTCCAGACTCAACTCGCAATCCTGCACTACATGGAGATACTCGTCAGTGAGGGTGGTATTGAACATCGGCGGGTCATCCGAACTGACCGTGAATGGAACGCCTTTTGCGGCAAGCGCTTTGAGTGGATAGTCGTCATAACCGGGATACACGCTGAGACACAGGTTGCTGGTCGGGCAAACCTCAATGAGGATGTTGTGCTGTGCCAGATAGTCGACCAGTTCCGGGTCTTCGATGGCGCGTATACCATGCTTAATGCGCCTCGCATTGAGCACCAGTATCGCATTCCAGATGCTTCTCGGCCCAACGGTTTCACCGGCATGTGGATTGCACGGCACGCCGTTATTAGCGGCAAGCGCCGCCGCCCATTCAAATTTTTCCGGTGGATGCCCGACTTCAGGGCCACCAATGCCAAAGGCGACCACACCCCGTTGTTTTGATTCGGGCGTGGAAATCCACCGGGCAATCATATCGCCATGTTCTGGGGAAAACTGACGAGCCACATCGGGAATCCAGCGCATTTCAATGCCAAATTCTTCCTCGGCACGGCGCTGCCCATCAACAATGCCGTCGAATATCCTCAAATAATCTTCATAGGTTTTGGCATGTATGCCGGGTGTCCAGGTCACTTCCGTATAACGACAATTCTGAGTAGCCAGCGTCTTGCCCAGATCATAGGTGATGAGTGCGAAATCTTCTGGCGACTGCAAGGCACTGCAAATCGCCAGATAGATGTCAACGAAATGATCAAAGTCACGAAACTGATACCATCCGCGCAGACCCTCAACCGTTTCATACGGCAGCGCTACGCCGTTTTTTCGGGCAAGTTGCAGCAAAATCTCAGGCCGAATGGAGCCTTCCAGATGCAGATGCAATTCGACCTTGGGCATAGCGCGAATGTACTGTTCTACGTTCACCGTCTAAACCTCTTGTTTCAATGGGACCTTTTTTCTGGTCTTGCTGAATGCAATCGAGGACTTAATAAAGTCCAGAAATAGCGGGTGCGGGCGGGTGGGGCGGCTCTGGAATTCTGGATGAAATTGGCTGCCCACCATGAAGGGATGGGCCTTCAGTTCAGCAATCTCAACAAGCTGTTCATCAGGGCTGAGTCCACTGAACACCATGCCACCCTTCAAGAAATCCTCCCGGAAGGCATTGTTGAATTCGAAACGATGGCGATGCCGCTCATCCACCCGGTCAACACCGTAGGCTCTGGCGGCTTTTGTTCCCGGCGTCAGTACACACGGATACACGCCCAGACGCATCGTGCCGCCCATGTTGGTGATGCCGCGTTGATCGAGCATCAGGTCAATCACAGGATGGTCGGTCGGCGTTTCAAATTCGGTGCTGTTGGCATCTTCCATATCCAGCACGTTCCGGGCAAACTCGATACACATTACCTGCATGCCCAGACATAGCCCCAGATAGGGGATATTGTTCTCACGGGCATAACGTGCCGCCTGAATCTTGCCTTCAATACCCCGGTAGCCAAATCCGCCGGGCACGACAATGCCGTCGACGTTTTCCAGCTTTTCAAAGCCCTTGCCTTTTTCCAGATCACCGGAGTAAACCCATTCAATCTCCAGACGATGATCGGTAGGTATCGTGGCATGAGCGAGGGCTTCCTTGACGCTCATGTAGGCGTCGTGCAGTTCAACATACTTCCCGACAATAGCGATTTTGACCGAATCTGCGTTGTTGCGCATCTTCTTGACAATTCGCCGCCATTCGCCAAGATCAGGCTCAACCTGTTCGAGACCAAAATACCGCATGATGTAGTCGCCCAAGTTTGCCTCTTCCAGCATCAGCGGGACTTTGTAGAGATTATCCGTCGTTACCAGCGGAATCACCGCCTCCACATCAACGTCACAGAACAACGCGATTTTGTGCGCGATTTCGTCGCTGACTTCGTGATCCGAGCGGGCAATGATGACATGCGGCTGGATACCAATACTGCGCAATTCACGGACGCTGTGCTGGGTTGGCTTGGTCTTCAGTTCGCCTGTCGCGCCGATATAGGGCAAGAATGTCACATGCACGAACATCGTGTTTTTGCGGCCCAATTCAGAGCGCATCTGGCGCAGCGTTTCAAAAAACGGCTGCCCTTCAATATCGCCGACGGTACCGCCAACTTCGACGATGACAATATCGACATCCTGGCTTTTGCCCACTTCATAGACGCGACGTTTTATTTCGTTGGTGATGTGGGGAATGACTTGAATGGTGCCGCCCAGATAGTCGCCCCGCCGCTCTTTGGCGATGACTTCATTATAAATCTGCCCGGTCGTAACATTGCAGACACTGTTGAGATTCTCGTCGATAAAACGCTCGTAGTGACCGAGGTCCAGATCGGTTTCGGCTCCATCGACGGTGACGAATACTTCACCATGCTGGTACGGACTCATCGTACCAGGGTCAACGTTAAGGTACGGGTCAAGCTTCTGGATCATAACCTTCAGGCCACGCGCCTTCAGAATACGTCCAATTGAGGCCGCTGTTACGCCTTTCCCAACTGAACTTACCACCCCTCCAGTACAAAAGATAAAACGCGGCATAGAACCTCCAGTCTAGCCTAAAAAGAGAACGACGGAGAGAGACTCCCCGCCGTAGTGTTTCCGGGTATACAACTATGATAATTGAAAATGCCGTAATCTCAAATGCATTAGTTTATTAGACAAGCGCTTTCAGGTCTTCGGCGGCGCGACGCATGTCGAGGAAGATCAAACCCAGACGTGCGTTGGCACGAACGAGGATCGTTAGCACAGCTTCTTCACCAATTGAGGTAAGCATAACATAACCCTGATTGCCCTTGACATACACCTGCTCAAGCGCCCCACGACCCAACTCGCTTGCAATACGCTCACCCAGAGCCAAGAGGGCTGCCGACATCGCCGACACACGATCCTCTTCAACTCCTGCGGGTAGTGCAGAAGCCATGATTAACCCGTCGACACTCACAACTGCCGATGCTTCAATATCCGGGGTGCCTGCCGCGAGGTCGCGCAAACGATCAACCAGTAGTTCGGTCCGCGATTTCGCCATCTGGAACGCGCTCCTTTCAAATAAGTGTGGCTCAGACGACTGCGAAAAAGGTCTGAATTAGCAACATACACATGATAATAACTTCAAGTGTGTGTCAAACGCAACACCAAAGGGACAATTACTTCCTGACTGGACCTAATTTCACATGCAGTTGCCAGAGAGCACTACCATACAGGAGGCAAGAAGTATCCCGCTTAATCGCTTGCATGATAGCATATGCCCTATCCAACGTCAACAAATCAGAAATTTTCGTTTGAAGAATCAATTTGACCGTCTATTCGAAACATGTTAAAAACTGATACAGCCTTTGAGCTGATTCACTTAGTACTACTGTTACAAAAAAGGAGTTTCTGGAATGCGTACTCGCATCATTATTGCGATTCTACTCGTATTCACCCTGGGTTTCACCGCTGCCAATTTCATGAACAGCGACGCTGTTGTGAATGATTCTGGCACGGCTTTTGCCCAGGCTGAACCAACCGGTAAGCTAGCTGAGGTCCTGGATCGCGGTCGCTTGATCTGCGGTGTTAGCGGTACTTTGCCTGCTTTTTCGTTCCTCGATCCAGACACCGGCGAAATGACCGGCTTTGACGCCGACTACTGCCGTGCGCTGGCTGCCGCCATCTTCGGTGAAGTTACTGCCGATAACCTTGAATTTGTTTCGACGACCGCCGCCGAGCGTTTCACCGCCCTGCAAAATGGCGAGGTAGATGTCCTCTTCCGCAACACCACCTGGACATTCAGCCGTGACACCGATCTGGCGGGCGACTTCGGTCCCACCACTTTCTACGATGGTCAGGGTCTTCTGGTTCGTGCCGATCTCGGCGTCTCCAGCATTGATGAGCTTGATGGATCCACCATCTGCACCCAGACCGGGACCACCACCGAATTGAACATTACCGACGCGATGGAACAACGCGGCTTTGGATTTGAACTGATTCCCTTCGAAACATCTGCCGACAGTGCGGCGGGTTACGAAGGTGGTCGCTGCGACGTCCTGACGAGCGACAAAAGCCAGTTGGCTGCTATTCGTGCGAATCTGGCAGATCCAAGCGCCCATGTTTTGCTTGCAGACACCCTCTCCAAGGAACCCCTTGGCCCGATGTGGTTGCAAGGTGATGCTCAGTGGGGCGATGTGGTCTCCTGGACCGTTTATGCCACCTTCCAGGCTGAAGAATTCGGCATCACCAGCGCCAACATTGACGAATTCGTCGGATCCGACAATCCCGAAATTCAACGCTTCATGGGCGAAACCGACCCGCTTGGTTCATTCATTGGCCTGAGCAATGATTTTGCCGTCAATGTGATTCGCGCGGTGGGTAACTACGCTGAAATTTATGAGCGTCATGTTGTACCGCTGGGTGTCGAGCGTGAAGGTACACTCAACGCCCTGTGGACCAACGGCGGTCTCATTTACGCCCCGGCCTGGCGTTAAGTTTTAAGTCCAAACAAGACTAGTGGCTTCTGCCTGTAATATACAGGTAGAAGCTTTTTTCAAAATTTGATTACTTTATAATTCAGGGAACCGTCTATGAGAGAAGATACTTATGTCTCGGCTGCTGATCTCACTGCAAGCAGACCACCACCCTATAAACGTACCGGCCTTAGCGATCTGATAAGAAACCCTAACTTTATACGTATCATAGCCGTTATCTATATTGCGCTTTTCTTTACCGTTCAGGTTCAATATACATCAGAGGTGACGATTGTTGAGGATGACACCACTTCCACTACAACCACTGCTGTAACGCGCTCGGTTGCCAGCTTCATTGCCCATCAGCTTCAGCAAATATGGTCGGACATTGGCAACTTTACGGAAGGGTTCGTGATCGCTGCCTTGATTGGAATTCCTTTTGTGATCTTCGTATTTTGGCGGGGGTTGAACGATCAAAATAAACATGGCATTCCGTTCTATCGAAATGTTATCTTCATCCGAGACTTCACTCAGGTGATCTTCCTCATCCTTATTATCGGCGGCATTTATGGCCTCAATCAAAACCTTCAGGAGAATTTTCAGGACTCAGGATTAATAGTTAACTTCAATGTGCTGAGCCGAAACTATTCAGTTGCCATTACTGAAGGACCTGACTACAATGAGCCAATTGAATGGGTCGAAGATATTCCGCTGATCGGTGATAGTCTTTCAGCGTATACAGCAGCAAGCACCAACACCCGTGCGCTAATGACAGGTTTGTCCAATACACTGCGGGCTGTTATCGTCGCGCTCGTTATCACAACCATTCTAGGGGTTTTTCTGGGAATTGGCCTGCTATCCAATAACTGGCTGGTCAGAATAGTGTCTTCATCATATGTAGAAGTGTTCAGGAACACGCCGCTGCTGGTACAACTCTTTTTTGTATACAGCAGTATCCGTCTGCTGCTTCCAACTCAACCACAGGATGCCATCGAGTTTCCCGGTTTTATCTACGTCAGCGCACGTGGCGTCAACTATCCTAAAATCCTCACGCAGGACGGATTTACACTATTTATCAGCTTTGCCGTTGTGGGCTTTATAGGGGGCGTATATCTGTGGCGGCGTCGCTTGAAACTGATGGATCAAACCGGCCAACCCGCCTATACACTGCGCTATTTTCTGGGTTCGTTTCTGGGGCTATCAGCGATTGGATTGCTGCTGGCAACCATCATCAACGGCTTTCCGCTCGAAGCACAGGAGCCGATTCTAGGCCGATTTAATTTCGAGCGCGGCGTCGGAGCACTATTTACGGCGGAGTTCGTCGGTCTGGTGGTGGCGCTGGTCCTGTATACTGCTGCCTTCATTGCGGATATTGTGCGGGCGGGTATCCAATCAGTGCCGTATGGTCAAATTGAAGCGGCGCGTGCTGGCGGATTGTCGAACAACCAGACCTTGCAAATGATCGTGCTGCCACAGGCGATGCGATTGATTATCCCGCCGCTGACCAACCAGTACCTGAATCTTGCCAAGAACTCCAGTCTCGCGATTGCTATTGGATACTACGATCTTTTCAATGTCGGTACGATTGCGGCCAACCAGAGCGGGCAGGTTGTCGTCTTCTTCGTGGTGATGCTGCTTACTTATCTGACGATAAGTTTGATCATTTCCGCCATCATGAATTTCATCAACCAGCGCCTACAGCTCAAAGAACGTTAAGGAAAACAATGATGAGTAACAGTTACGGTCGTGATGAACTCTTCTATGTTGCTCCGCCAGAGCCGCCGCCTTCGAGACGCCCTCCACCGGGCACGGTCGGTGTGGCTGGTTGGGTTCGTGCTAATCTGTTTAGCAGCACATTCAACACGATTCTGACGATGGTAACATCGGTGCTCCTCAGTCTATTCCTGTGGGAATCGATTACATGGGCGGTTGCTGATGCTCAGTGGAGTGTTGTCATCAACAACATTCAACTCCTGAATGTAGGTCAGTACCCGAACGCAGAACTGTGGCGTGTCGAACTGGTTGCGGTGTACTTCCTGATGCTGAGTGCGATGGGTGTGGTGTTGTGGGGCAGCATGACCCGTGCCGCTATGCTTACACTGGCGATTTCGGTTGTGCTGCTCGTTCTTATTCCCATTGCCGCCACCGCTGTTGAACCGGCCCCGATTCGCTTCATTGTTGGTCACGATTTCAACGCTTCACCGATGCGCTTTGTAGCCAATGAGGGTGAGACCATTTCATTAGCTGTGGAGCCAATCAACGATGTGGATACCGCAACTGATGAGAATTTCACAGGTTTGATTGAAGGTGCGCAGGGTGAACAAAATTCACGTATCAAGTGGAGTGAAATCCGCCGCCAGATTGATCAGGGTGAGATTGTCCTGTCCGACTACAACTTGCCGGTCCTGTTACAATTGCTGGACGCCGAAGGCAATGTTCTTGCCGAAGTGTTATCCACGCCGGAGCATCCCGTCGTAAATCTGGACTATCAGGTTGAAGAAGATAGCTGGTTTATCGCCAACGCAACGGTGGTCGCCGAGAATGTAAACTTGCAGGAAACGGATGCCATTGGGTTGCCAATGGCCCCGTCAGGACATGCCTTTATTCGCATCGACAACGTTTCAATCTACCGAACGAAACCATCTGACCTGGAACGATTACGAGAAACATATGGTGAGATACCGCAGGTTGACTGTTACACCAATGACAGACTGGGCTGTCAGACCGCTGAACGGTCGCTGCCTTACCTCGGTAAACGCTCACCCGGCAAATATTTGCGACTTCAACTTTCGCCCTACATTTCATCGGTTGCCAGTTCCGTGATTGTTGCCATCATCATCTTCGTGGTGGCGTTCGGCATCACCATGCTCTTAAAACGCTTCGGCGACAAATCTACAGAAAAATGGCTTACTCGCATTAATCTCATTGGCTGGCTACTGATTATCCCAATTACCTGGGTTCTACTTGCCGGTTTGGGTGGTGAAAATCCTATCTTGAGCCTGGTTAGCGTCCCCAGCGAACGCTGGCAGGGGTTACTGTTGACTCTACTGTTGACGTTTATCAGTGTGGTGGCCTCACTGCCGTTGGGTATCCTGTTTGCGCTGGGACGTCGCAGCGGTCTGCCGGTTATCGGCACATTCTCGGTGCTGTTTATCGAGCTAATCCGGGGTGCGCCGTTGATTACTATTCTGTTTTTTGCCAAGAATATTGTGCCCTTCTTCTTTGGGTCGGGGGCTGATCTGGATGATGTCATCCGAATGTTAATTGGATTGACCCTGTTCAGCGCGGCCTATCAGGCTGAGATTGTGCGCGGTGGCTTGCAGATCATTCCGCACGGACAGAATGAAGCATCAATGGCACTCGGATTAAACCCCTACCAGACCAATTACTTCATTATCCTGCCACAGGCACTGCGGGCGGTTATCCCGGCCACCATGAGCCAATTTGTGAGCCTGTTCAAAGATACATCGCTGGTCTCGATTATCGGGCTGTTCGAGTTGCTGGGTATCGTAGAGTTGATTGTGAACGGTCAGCAGCAATATCGCCCATTCGTTCGTGAAGCCTATGTCTACGTTGGTATCATTTACTTCGTCATCGCCTTCGTCATGTCTGCGGTCAGCCGCCGCCTAGAAGAAACCGGCTCTGGCGCGGCACGACGCCGTTAGTGAAAGGAAATTTGTGTTATGGACAATTCTAATGGGTATATCATCGAATTGGTCGATGTGAATAAATGGTTTGGCGAATTTCACGTGCTTAAAGACGTCAGCATGAAGGTGCGTGAACGTGAAGTTGTGGTGGTCATTGGGCCGTCTGGCTCCGGTAAATCGACTCTGATTCGCTGCATCAACCGTCTGGAAGAGCATCAAGAGGGCAGTATCATTGTGGATGGCATCGAACTGACCAACGATGTGCGCAATATCAATGCCATTCGTCGTGAGACGGGCATGGTCTTCCAGCAGTTCAATCTGTTTCCTCACCTGACCGTGCTGGAAAATATTACCCTTGCCCAGCGTTATGTGCGCCGCCGTCCACGCCGCGAATCCGAGGAAAAAGCGATGCAACTCCTTGAACGTGTCGGCATTCCGGAGCAGGCCCGCAAATATCCGGGACAGCTTTCCGGCGGCCAGCAGCAGCGTGTCGCCATTGCGCGGGCGCTGGCGATGGAACCCAAGATCATGCTTTTTGACGAACCAACATCGGCCCTTGACCCGGAAATGATTAAGGAAGTGCTGGATGTGATGAAGGAACTGGCGAGGAGCGGTATGACGATGCTGGTGGTCACGCACGAAATGGGCTTCGCACGGGAAGTTGCCGACCGCGTTATCTTCATGGATAGTGGGCGCATTGTGGAAATAGGGACGCCGGAGCATTTCTTCCGGGACCCGCAGCATGACCGCACCCAACTGTTCCTGTCGCAAATTCTATAGGGGAAATGGGCGGCGAAGATGCCGCCCGTCATCTATTTAACCAGTCGCGAAATCTCTTCAACGAACGATTTGGGGTCGAGCGGTTTGGGGAAATATGCATCAAAGCCCGCCGCGTAGGCTTCTTCCTCGACATCATCGGAATAGTAGGCCGTCACAGCCACTACCGGAATGTGGGCGGTATTCATATTTGAACGGATCTCAACCAATGTCTGCCAGCCATCCATCTCCGGCATCGCTAAGTCCATAATCACGATATCCGGCTCAAATCCTTCAAGCATCTCAAGACACTGTACACCATTGTTAGCAACAATCACTTTCGCGCCGGAGAATTCAAGTATTTTTGAAATCATCTGAACGCTGTCATATTCATCTTCAACAACAAGCACCTGCCATTGACGGGCATCCATTGTCACTTCTTCTCCTCGTTGATATTCGCCAGAACTTCCTGGATTTGCGCTAGAAATGACTTGAGACGAAACGGCTTGGCGATATAGCCATTGAAGCCTGCCTCAAACACTTTCTCACGGTCACCCTGCATGGCATGGGCTGTCAGGGCTATCACCGGGATGTCTTTCCGGGCTGGCTGCTGCCGTATATGTTCTAGCATCTGCCAGCCATCCATGATTGGCATCGATAAATCCAGCAAAATAAACGTCGGTTCGATGGCATCTAAGATTTCCATGCCCTTTTCGCCATCTGCCGCGATGTGTACGGTCGCCCCTTTGTGTGAAAGCACTTTGCGAGCCACCTCCACATTATCAGGGGCGTCATCCACAATCAAAACGACCCAGTCTGCAATGTTTTCTGAAATTCCCATCCCGATCTGTCCTTTTAGAATTCTCCCTGTAATTCAGTGACCAGTGGTAGTCTTACAACAAAGGTGCTGCCTTTGCCCATTTCGCTATTTACACTGATTTTGCCGCCCATCAGAACAACAAGGCGCTTGACAATAGCTAAGCCCAGCCCGGTCCCGCCGAACACACGCCGGGAACTGCTGTCGGCCTGGCGGAACTCATCGAAAATATATTCCAGCGCATGTGATGGAATGCCGACCCCTGTGTCGCTCACCACAAGCTGCCAGTTGCCTTCATCAACCCTGGATACCGAAAAGTTGACTTCACCATGTTCAGTAAACTTTATGGCATTCGAGATTAAGTTGATGAAAATCTGCTTCAATCGCTGTCCATCGCCAATGATGATGCGGGGCATATCTTCCACGATATACCCGGATAACTGGATATTCTTCTCTCTGGCAAGACCCTGCATCTGGAAAACGGTGCTGTTGACAAGATCTTCAACGGCGATTTCCGAATCTTTGAGTTCAATTCGTCCCGATTCGATCTTGGTCAGGTCCAGCAGGTCGTTAATCATCTCCAGCAAATGCTCGGCGTTTTGCAGCACACGATTCTGGTAATCTTGCTGCTCCTCGTTAAGGTCACCAGTCATTCCCGCCAGAATAATTTCCGAGTAGCCAATAATGGCATTTAATGGTGTTCTCAGTTCATGGGACATGGTCGCTAGAAATTGGCTCTTTAGGTCGGCAACTTCAAGGGCCTGTTTACGGGCCAGCGCAAGATCACGGTTGGTGCGAATTAGTGCCTCATTTTGCAGCCGGATTTTCTCGGCGGCTGCTTTGCGCTCCGTGATGTCACGCACTACACAGATGATACGTTTGTCCAATTCAACGTCGATAACGGATGCCGAGATTTCAACATTGATAGTATCACCATCTTTTTGCTTCCAGGCGAGTTGGTCAGTCCAGCCTTCATTCTTCTTCAGCACCAACTCCAGAAACTGTGCAATGCGATTTTCCTGTCCGGGGTGCAGTGCTTCGATGGGCAGTCCCACCAGCATATGTTGTTGGTAATTGGTCACATCAAGGGCCTTGATGTTAGCCTCGGTTATGATATTAGTCGCCGGGTCAACCACAATGATGGCGTCGCTGGTGCTGGCAAAAATACGTTCCAGATAGGTTTCGCGCTGTTCAAGGCGTTCGAAGGCGGTTGCCAGCTCGGCAATACGTGACTCGACTTCAACTTCCAGCGCCGTTGTTAATTCTTCGTAATCGTTTTGCCGACGGACAATCGTGCGAGCCATCGTGTTCAGGGTCGCGGAGAGCTGCCCAATCTCATCGTTGCTGCGCACTTCGATTTGCTGAGTCTCATTGCCATCGAGAATCTGCTGCGCGTGATCCTTGAGGCGTGCAATCGGGTTGATCAGGCTGCGCCGGGCAAACACCGTCGCGCCAACCACCGCCATCACCCCCAGAACAGAGATTAACAGAATGGCATTTTGCCCGGTTTCGCCCTGAAATTCTGCCAGTGCCTGAAAATCTTGACGGACAACGACCACTGTTGTTGTTTGTCCACCGACTTCAATCGGAATATAAGCAACACCGACCGGCACTTCTGCCGTATTCAGCAAATCATCGAAAATGACATTAGAATTCTCGACCGCACTCTGGATATTTGCGGCATTCATTTCAGTGTCAAGGAATCGCTGTAAGGCAGCATCATCTTCAAAGGTATGTGAGAGAAATTGTCCATCCTGCCACACTGCGAATCGCGTAGTGTCCGCTGAGGCGATACCATCGAACACGGATTGATCCAATAAGCGACTGGAGAACAATACACTGGTTCCTCCACCAACGGGTCGCGCCGTTGCAAAATAAATCTGGGGCGGTTCGCCAACTGCAATAATGCCCAGTTGGGGTGCGTCGGTTTCTTTTGCCGCTGCGATCATCGCCTGTTTTTGGGTGTTATTCTCGACGATGCCCGTCAGTAAATAGGTATCCTGCCCGACCAGTAAGGTGCGGTCTTGAAGATCAAAAAGCGTGTGCATCATCAGGCTCATGCGCCGGGCTTCCGCCGCGTCTCTGGATTCCACGACTTGCTCATAAGCGGGGGCAATGGTGATCAAGACTGTTGTGGAATCAACGTCCGCGAGATTTTCTGAAAATTCCGAAGACACACGCAATGACAGTTCACTCAACTGTTCCCTGGCGGTGTCTTCGGCAAGTTGGTCAAAGTTACGGTTGAATAAAGTGACAACACCAACTATCAATAAGCTGATGGTAACCAGCATGATAGCGATAAGTTTGTAAACCAAACTCAAGTTGCGAATGAACGACATAGAAAGCTCCCGCGATGACGCTTTATTAAGTCATACTATGGAGGGTAGAAATTAAACTGGCATCAAAATTTTGTTCAAATTTGTCACCATTCTAACGATAGGAACCTCATGGCGAAAGTCTTTACCTGGGAATTCAAGGTCCGCTCCCATGAAATTAACCAATTTGGGATTGTGTCGCCCGGCACTTTTCAGAACTATTTGGAGGAAACCGCCATACGCGCCAGTGATGCCGCTGGTTATGATAGGCACTGGTACGATGAACATCACTGCTCATGGATAATCCGGCGTATGACGGTCAAGTATGGTGTAGAAGCTCGCAGAGAAGAATTGATCGAAGCCCGAAGCTGGGTTTCGGATATGCGGCGTGTTCGCTCTAACCGCGAATACCAGTTGATTCGTCAGGATGATGGGCTGGAAATACTGCGGGGTCGGGCCGACTGGGTTTTTGTCGATACCGTGTCAAAGCGACCCAAGAAGGTCCTGCCAGAGTTCGAGGCCGGATTTACACCGGACCTTTCCACACACGTAGACCTCAAGCCGTCTCTCAACACTCCATCAGAGGTAATGGATAGTCCCCGCTTTGAGTTTATCCGGCCTGTTTACTACCATGAAATTGATGAGTTGGGCCATGTGAACAATGCTAACTATTTTCATTGGATAGAGGATTCTTATATCCACGCGCTACAATCATTGGGCATCACTCATCCGGGACAAATCCTGTTTCATGATATTGAGTTCTTGAGAGAAGCCCGCCTCAATGATACGGTTAAGATTGCCAGCCACGTAACGACTGTTGCGGAAGATTGTATGGAATGGGTATATGAAATAACCCTCGCTGACAGTGGTGAAGTTATTGCCCGTGATACATCGATTCGCCAATCCGATGAAGACTTGCTTAACAAAATAGTTGGGAAAAGTCTTTGAAATGCATTACCATTCGTACATCTATAGGAGACTTTAATGTTAGATGCGTTTTTCAAGCCAGCTTCCGTTGGGATTGTTGGCGCAAGCCGCAATACTGAAAAGCTGGGCTACGCCGTTCTGGAAAATCTGGTGAAGAGTGGTTACGAGGGAAAAATCTATCCCATCAATCCCTCTGCCGAAGATATTCTCGATCATCAAGTCTATCCAGACGTCACCAGTCTCCCGGAAGCACCTGATCTAGCCGTTATCGTTATCCCTTACCCCTATGTGCCGGAAGCCGTGAAAGAATGTGGCGAAAAAGGTGTCAAAGCAGTCATTGTCATCAGCGCCGGTTTTCGCGAAACGGGTCGTGAGGGCCTCGAACTGGAGCTTCAACTGCTGGATGTTGTGAAAGAATATGGCATGCGGCTCATCGGTCCGAATTGTCTGGGCGTCATTGATGCGCAGACACCGCTTAACGTGACTTTTGCGGCAGGCGGTATGCCACCCAGAGGGCCAATCGCGTTTATGAGCCAGTCCGGTGCACTCGGCACGGCAGTGCTCGATATGAGTTTCGCCGGAAAACATATCGGGTTCAGTAAATTTGTCAGCCTCGGCAACAAAGGCGATGTCAACGAAATTGACCTGATTAGCTATTTTGAGGACGATGACACGACGAAGGTCATTCTTGCCTATTCTGAGGGCATACCCTCCGGTCAGGATTTTATGAAAATCGCCCGGCACGTCAGCAAGAAAAAGCCGATTATCATCCTGAAAAGCGGTGTCACCCAATCCGGGCAAAAAGCCGTCTCGTCGCATACCGGCTCGTTAGCGGGGGCCGAGCAGGCTTATGCTGCCGGGTTTCGCCAGTCAGGCGTTATCCGCGCCGACACAATGCAAAGCCTGTTTGATTACGCCATTGCCTTTGGTTACCAGCCGCTGCTGAACGGGAATCGCATCGGCATCGTTACCAACGCCGGTGGGCCGGGCATTCTGGCAACTGATGCACTTGAACGGCGCAACCTGCAACTCGCAACGCTGGAAAACGATACCATTCACACGCTCGAACAACGGTTGCCCGATGCGGCGAGTGCTGCGAACCCGGTCGATGTGCTGGGCGATGCACGGGCGGATCGTTATGCATTTGCCCTGAATCATGTCGCCGCTGACCCGAATGTGGACGGTATTCTGGTGATTTTGACGCCGCAGGCTATGACCGAAATTGAGGAAACCGCCCATACCCTCGGCAAACTGGCACGTGATCTGGATAAGCCGGTGCTGGCCTGTTTTATGGGCGACCTCCGTGTTCAAGCCGGGATAAACATCTTGCAGGACTACCAGATTCCCAATTACCCCTTTCCCGAACGAGCGGCATTGGCGTTTGCCGCCATGCGCGATTATGTCGATATGCGTGACCGCGAATATGAAGAGCCGCCGACCTTTGTCGTTGATCAAGAAAGGGTCGCCCGTATTATCAGAGAGGTGCAGGCGGCTGGACGAGTTGCCATTGGCGAAGCCGAAGGTCGGGAAATACTCGGTGCATATGGCTTCCCACTCCCTGAAAGTCGATTGGCCGCCTCCCCGGATGAGGCTGTCAAAATTGCCAACGACATCGGGTATCCCGTCGTGCTCAAAATCTCCAGCCCGGACATCTTGCACAAAACAGACATTGGTGGTGTAAAAGTGGGATTAAATTCTGCCAGCGATGTTCGCGACGCCTATGAGTTAATGGTCTACCGTGCTCACCGGTACTTACCGGATGCGCGAATTGACGGCTGTCTGGTGCAGGAAATGGTTCCAAAGGGCCTCGAAATCCTGATAGGCATGAATCGCGATCCTCAATTTGGCGCACTGGTGACATTTGGCCTGGGTGGAATTTATGTCGAAGCGTTAAAAGATGTCGCGTTTAGAGTTGCGCCGTTTGGGGAGGAGGATGCACACGAGTTGCTGAGCGAAATCCGTGCCAGTCAATTACTGGATGGCGTACGTGGAGAACCCCCAGCCGACAAAGAGGCATTGGCTGACGCTCTGTTGCGTATCAGCCAGTTGGTAACTGATTTCCCGGAGATTGTGGAATTAGACGTTAATCCCCTGATTGTGTATGAAGAAGGGCAGGGTGTACTGGCATTGGACGCACGCATGATTCTGGATCAGATATTACACTGAGAGTTACTTTGAAAAAAGTTGAGGTAATCCTTAAATGAAGTCGCTTTATATCACATCTGTAGTTACATTTTCTGGCAAAACCGCCCTGTGTTTGGGGTTAGGTTTGTACATGCAGACGAAAGGTCTGAAGGTGGGCTATATGAAGCCCATCAGCACACAGGGATCAGGTCTGGGCAAACAAGTCATTGACGAAGATGCGGACTTCGTCAACCGCGTCCTGCGCCTTAACCAGCCCAAATCTGTCATGGCCCCTGTCATCGTCAATGATGCCCTGCTTCATGAACAGATGAAAGGTACCCAAAAACGTGACCTGTGGGCCGAAATCAAGCAGGCTTATGAGACGGCAGCGCAGGGACGTGATATCGTCTTGCTCGAAGGCGGTGCATCTATGCAGGACGGTTTCGCCGTCGGCCTGAACACGGTGGCCGTGGTCCGCGAGCTAGATACCCCCACGCTGGTCATCTCGCGTTGGCGTGAGTCGGCTTATATTTTGGACGACATTATGGCCGCCAAATATCGTCTCAGCGATCATATGCTGGGTGTTGTCATCAATGCCGTCCCCGCCAACTTTGCACAGGATGTTCAAGAGAACATAATCCCCTACCTTGAGGAACAAAATATCAATGTGTATGGTGTGCTGCCCTACCAGCAGCAGCTCATGACCATCAGCATTGGCGAACTGGTAGACTTGCTGCAAGGGGAGTTTTTGACCGGAGCGCACCTGAGAGACCGGCTTGTTGAAAATCTATCCGTCGGGGCGATGACAGTTGAAGCTGCCCTGCCGCGTTTCCGCCGCCAACCCAATAAAGCCGTTATCACCGGCGGTGACCGCGCCGATCTTCAGGCCGCCGCTCTGGAAACATCTACATTGTGTCTGGTGTTGACCGGTAATTTAAAACCGAGCGCAACTGTTGTCAAGCGTGCTGAGGAACTCGGTGTTGCCGTCGTGCTGGTCAAAGATAACACTATCGACACCATTGAGAAAATTGAGCGGACTCTTGGCAAAACTCGTTTGGGACAAGCCGAAAAACTCAATCGTTTTCAGGCGATGCTGTCGCAGCATTTTAATTTTGACCGTTTACTTTCTGATTTAGACCTCCTATAGAAAGGGAAAAGTAGTTAATAATGAGCATTATTGAATCCATTCATGCCCGTGAAGTTCTGGACTCACGCGGCAATCCAACCGTTGAGGTGGAAGTGTATCTACTCGACGGCAGTATAGGGCGGGCCATTGTGCCCAGCGGCGCATCAACGGGTGAGCATGAAGCGGTTGAATTGCGCGACGGGGACAACCGCTATTTGGGTAAAGGCGTTCTGAAGGCCGTTGAAAACGTTAATAATCAAATTTCAGACGCCATTGTCGGAATGGATGCCACTGATCAAATCGGCATTGATAACGTGATGTTGGAACTGGACGGGTCGGCTAACAAGGGCAAACTCGGCGCGAATGCAATATTGGGTGTGTCGCTGGCGACGGCCCATGCAGCAGCGTACAGTGTGGGTCTGCCTCTATATCGCTATCTCGGCGGCGTCTATGCCCACACCCTGCCCGTACCGATGATGAACATCATGAACGGCGGTAAACACGCGGCGGACAGCACTGACTTTCAGGAATTTATGGTGATGCCGGTGGGAGCCGAGTCATTCCGTGAATGCCTGCGCTGGGGTTCCGAAATTTACCATAATCTCAAAAAAGTGCTCACCAAACGTGGCATGCCAACGACCGTTGGCGATGAGGGTGGTTTTGCGCCAAGTCTACCTACTAATGAGAGCGCGATTGAATTGATTCTGGAAGCCATCCAGCAGGCGGGTTTCACCCCCGGCGAGGATGTCTATCTTGCCCTCGATCCGGCGGCCAGCGAAATTTACGAGGACGGGAAATATCATCTCGCCACGGAAAATCGCTCACTGACCAGCAGCGAAATGGTTGAGTTCTGGGCAAACTGGACTGAAAAATACCCGATCATCAGTCTTGAAGATGGTCTCGATGAAAACGATTGGGAGCATTGGGCCGAACTGGTTACAGCGATTGGCAACCGGGTTCAGATTGTGGGTGATGATTTGCTGGTGACTAACGTTGAAAAGGTAGAGCAGGCCATTAAGGGCCATAACGCCAATGCCTTGCTGTGCAAAGTCAATCAGATTGGCTCCCTGACTGAAGCCATTGCGGCTACGCGCCTCAGCCAGAAACACAATTGGGCGGTCGTCGTCAGCCATCGCAGCGGCGAAACGGAAGACAACACCATTGCCGACCTCGTGGTTGCCATGAACGCCGGACAGATTAAAACCGGCGCACCCGCCCGCAGTGACCGGGTCGCCAAATATAACCAATTGCTGCGCATTGAGGATGATCTGGGCGCAACAGTGCGGTTTGCAGGCAAGGACGCCTTCCCGAATTTGAAACGGGACCTCTAGGGGAGCACAGTAGGAGGAGGGAAGCCCCTCCTCTTTTTCTACTTTGATGAACACTGGTAAAAGAGTTATATTCACCTGGTTCACGGGAAGAAGGTTGTCAAATGGTTATCCAAAACTTTGCAGTCTTGAACTTTGTAGCAAACGGAGACCATAAACTCCCGCCAACCCCAGCAGTTCCAGATTGTACGCGGCATTGTGGTCGGCATGAGCGGTATACCCACAATGAACGCATGTGAATCTGTCACCCCTGCGATTTCGTCGGTCCCATCTATTGCAGATGTGGCAGTATTGCGAGGTATAGGCGGGGTGTTTACGCTCAAGCCGAACGCCGTGTTCCTCACAATAGCGTACCAACACATCGGCAATATAGGCATACAGCCAATGAGACAGCCGTCGGTTGTGTGTGCGCGGGAACGTCCCGCGTTTGCCACGTTGGACATGCTTCAAATCTTCAATCACCAGAACGCGAATAGACGACCAATCAAGTTGCTTGATAGCTTGTCCAATCCGCGACTTAATCTGGGAGTGAGTGTGTTTTTTGCGTTTCGGAAACTGGCGAATATCCTTGACCAGTTCCTGGCCGATGTGCTGCCCATCCGAGAAGATCAGGCCATTGACATAATTGCTGTCCATACCTACCACACGGCCTGCGGTTTTCTTCTGTGGACGCGGTTTTTCCAGAATAAAATCGACAAACAGACGGCCTTTGCGCATTCCCAGCCGCAGGGTTTTAGACAATTGCCACCCATCGGTCAACTTGCGGTTCAAATGGCGCGTGGCATGAACCGGTATCGTCATGCGCGGCGCACCGGAACCGGTCAGTTGTACCGCGACATCGAAATGACAACCTGCAAAGGGCTGGATGTCAACGAAATGGTAGTAGAGCGTGACCGTCCAGTGATGAAGCTGCGGCTTACGCTGATGGTCCTTCTCTACCTGGCTGCGGATCGTTTCTTTGGCTTGCTTAGCCAGTGCTTGTGCCAGCCGGGTGGTGATGTTAAAGCGGTCCCGACCACGCTGCACAGTTGGCAAATCAGCCAGTTCCGCCGAAAAATCTTGCCGCTGCCAGAACAGGTCAATGAAGTATTGTGTAGCGTCATGACACAGGTGTAGGAAGTCGCGGACAGTCTGGGCTTTGCCAGCGTTGAGGTCATTCAGATAGACCCGCGATGTACGCCGCATGATGGGCGATTTACTTTTACGATGGGCTTTTTTCATTTAGTCGATACCGTCTTTGTGTCATACATCAACGTAAAGCAAAAAATAGCAAAGAGTTCTACGATGCTTGGCTCGGAAGAGTTGTTGCATGGTGTCTACTGATTGTGTTTAACGAAGGTTCACGACCAATCTCGTTACCTCATCAACTACTAATGCAAAGAGGCGATTCATGTGTTCATCCCTTATCGCGTAATAATCTCCGGTGCTGCCATCACCCAGCATTTCGCGGATTTTGAGAGCGGGCTGCGTGTAATCAATATCAACAGTTGGCTTACGAGCCGTGGGAGACTCTATCAGGCGATTAAACGGGAAATTTTCCAGCCAGTTAGCATGGCCGGGGGTGAGTTGGAGGTCGGCGGCGAAGTTCTGGACAACGGGACTCTGCCACCAGTTATGCCAGACCACCCTAACATCCATATCATCCAGCACAGCGGGCTTTTCGTTGCCGCCATGCCCATTCAGAACAAAGAAGCGCCGGAAGCCATGACTGGTCAAACTCGACACAATATCGACTACGACCGCATCAAAGGTGGAATTTTGCAGGCTAATCGTGCCGGGGTAGCTCATAAAGTACGGCGTCACCCCGAAATTGAGGGGCGGTGCAACCAGCGTGTGGGTGCGCTGGCCCACCGCGTCGGCAATTCGCAGCGGAATTTGATTATCGGTGGTCAGGCTCAAGAAGGCGTGTTGTTCCGTTGAGCCTGTCACCAGAATGATCCGGTCGTTTTGTTCTAAATAGCTGGCAACATCCTGCCAGTTCAGATCATCAAAACGCATTGTCGCCTTGCAAAACCTCCAGAATGAGCGGGATAAGTGTTGGTGTGATGATGAGTATACCCCATGCAAATCCTAAGAGCCGCAGGATGGTGCTGACGGATGTGGTCTCAACATCGGATGCCTCAAAGCCTTCATCGTTCTTGTCCTCATATTCAATCGAAAAGATAAGGAGACTTTCAAAGGGTTCCTGTCCGGTGGCGATGGATACGATCCAGTCATGAGACAATTCGGCGAAACTGCGCCATGCAGCGACCAACAACAGGGCCACGGTTCCATGCCCGACAAACCAGATAATCTCATCCCAGAGATTATCACCGCGACCGACCTCCATAAAGCCCATAATTTGAAAATGGGCCGTGATGGTTTGTGTGGCATAAATGGAACTAAACACCAACGCCGCTAACACCAGCCCCCAGACCCAACCGGATAATGTTTTTTGTGAATCCATTGATTAATCCCCCACAATTTCAGCCAGCACTTTGAGCAGAGCAGGCGATACAAGCAGAACACCCCAGGCGAAACCCAGAAAACGAACGACATTGCTGACAGTTGTGCCGGTTGCCAGTGCTAAATCTTCAGTGTCCTCAGCATCCAGCGGAAGGATGAGGAAACTGGCAAATGGTGATTCGTTTAGCGCCAAAGATTTGATGAGATAAGTGGACAGGCTGGCAAAATTCAGCCAGGCCAGTACGAGAAATAGAGTGGATAACATGCTCAATAGCAGTGCGAAAACCTCCGTCGCAGCTAGATCATTGCCGGTTGATACATTCTCTGTTGTATCGAAAATATCCCGTGAGGTATTCATGCTTGTCAGAAATGCATTATATACATCCAGGCCAATAATAAGAACAAAGGCGTAAACCGAGGTGAAAACAAGAGCAGCCAGCAGTAATGCCCACATCAGACTAGCCACCCATTTTTCAACATTCATTTGACCCCCTTTCTGAAATGCTAAAACTTTAACACTATTTTACAAGTAAGGAGAACACTAACTGTTACCCCAATTATTAGGGGACCATTGAATGTTGTAGGGAAAGCCTGATAAGCGTTATCATAACCATCAGGGTATTGAGCGGGCATGGAATCAACATTTAATGAAAACATATCTTCAAAAATGCAGCGAAGCGACACTATATTTGTCGATTGGGCATGGCGCGTGGTGCTCGGAGACAGATCGATTTTCCGGCTGGCGCATCGGTGACCGCTTGATTATCGTCGTTGACCGGGGTCTGGCAGCCCTGCTGGAAGTGACCAGCGAGCCGTATGTCGATAACACGCCGTTCTGGCGGGACAAAATCTATCCCCACCGGGTTAGTATTGAATTGATAAAAATCATTCATCCCCAAAATCGCTACATGATCTCGCATTCGGATACGGCGGATATTCTTATTAAGCATCATGGCAGCAACTATCTATTCAGTATCGACCGGGACGCCATTCCCCTGAATGCAGAAGCCGCCTATGTGTTACATAATCGCATCGTCAATTCTCCAGAATGGCACACGTTTGATATTGATGAAGCAATAGATGGCCTTGCTGAAGCCCAGTTTTCCCGCGAGAAAGAGATTTTTGGTCAATCGGTCCAGCTACATTCAGATGATCCTGAACACGGGGCACATCACATAGAGGTACAATATTTGCTGGGGAAGTTGGGCCGCGCTTTTCAGTTTGATGTCTGGATTCCAAAAGCAGACCGCCCACATGCGTTCAGGGATGAAGAACTCGGAAAGTTGTCGCTGGAAACGCTGCCTGAGTCGCTGGAAGATGGTCCGGCGCAGGTCATCAGCCGTTATATTGATGTTATCTGGTTTCAAGACGGGCAGCCCGCGTACTTTTTCGAGGTTGATGACACGGATAATATCTTTAACAGTATCTTGAAATTTTCGGACCTGTTAACACTGATGCCATCTATTGAAGCCACACTGTATATCTGCGCGTCTGCGGAAAATAAATCGAAACTCTTCAATATTTTGAGTCGCCCCACCTTCACCAAAGACCCGGTAGCACTGGACAGGCGCTGCCGTTTCATTCCGGCGGATGCACTGCAAACGTTTATGAATACTCAAAGGGATATGCTGCGTCATTTCAACATCACCGTGCTTGAAGAAATTTCAGAGCCGTTTAAATAATATTCCGTTAGAAATGGCTGTTGGCGGGCCAGACAGTAGAACATAAGTTTCATTTCTCGAACGATTATGCTAGAATGAATTTGTTTCCTATTGTATTGGATAGTTGAATAAGGCGAGAAACCCATGCCTTTTATTGAAGCCCCGACAACTTTTTATTTAGGTCGGCAGTATGACCCCAATACACGCCGTCTCATTGATGACGTGGTGTATTACGACTCGCGAGACCTGACCACTCATGCGGTAGTGGTCGGTATGACGGGTTCTGGTAAAACAGGTTTATGTATCACGCTCCTGGAAGAAGCCGCGCTGGATAGTATTCCGTCCATTATCATTGATCCCAAAGGCGACATCACCAATTTATTGTTGATGTTTGAAAATCTTTCACCTGAAGAGTTTCGCCCGTGGATTAATGTGGATGATGCACGCCGGGCTGGTATGAGCGTGGATGAGTACGCACAGGATGTTGCGCAGCGCTGGAAGGACGGTCTGGCAAGCTGGGGAATTGGCGAACAGCGAATTCGGGCACTGAAGAGCCAGGCTGAATTCAACATTTTTACGCCGGGTTCTGATGCCGGACTGCCCGTCAGTATTATTGAAGCAATGCAAGCGCCTCGAACCGGCTGGCAGGGTCAGGAAGAGTATCACCGCGAACAAATTCGCGCGATTACATCGGCACTGCTGGCGCTGATTGGAATGAGCGCCAATCCGGTGAAAGACCGCGAACATGTTTTGATTGCCAATATTTTTGAGTATGCCTGGAGAAATGGGATAGACCTGACGCTGGAAGACATCATCGTTCAGGTTCAAGAACCACCTTTCCAGAAGCTAGGCGTGCTGGATATTGACACCTTCTTCCCGGAAAAGCAACGTTTCAAGCTGGCGATGGAACTCAACAATATTATTGCCGCACCGAGTTTTCAAAGCTGGCTGCGTGGTGAACCGCTGGACATGCGCAATTTGATGTATAACCCGCAGGGTAAGCCGCGCCACAACATCTTCTATATTGCCCATCTGGATGAAGCCCAGCGCAGTTTCTTCATCACGCTGCTGTTGGAGACTATTCTGGCCTCCATGCGTACGATGAGCGGGACGACCAGCCTGCGTTCAATTCTGTATTTTGATGAAGTTTTCGGACATTTTCCGCCGTATCCCAAGAACCCGCCCACCAAACAGCCGCTGCTGCGTTTGTTGAAGCAGGCACGCGCTTTCGGGATTGGCCTTGTTCTGGCAACACAAAATCCGGGTGACCTTGACTATAAGGGTCTCTCAAATGCGGGGACGTGGTTTATTGGCCGGTTGCAGACGGAAAATGACAAGAAGAAAGTTCTTGATGGACTGGCAACGGCGTCTACTGCTGAAAATCAGCTTGATCTGGCAACCCTCGATGCATTAATTTCATCGGTAGACCCACGTGTTTTTGTCATGAACAACGTTCACAACAATACCGGGCCAATTTTGATACACACGCGGTGGGCCATGTCTTATCTGCGCGGTCCATTGACGCGCGACCAGATTTTTAATTTGATGCAGTCGCGCCGCCAGCAAATGCAGTATGGTACCCAGCAATACGCTCAACAGCCGGGGTTCTACGGCCAACCGCAGTTTGGTACAGGCGGTTATCAGCCTGCCCAGTTCCAACAACAGCAGCCCTATGCCGGGGCGGGCCAGTTTGCACCAGCCTATACGCCGCCACCCGCTGCGCCGCCACCGCCTGCACTGCCACAGAGTAATTTTGCGCCACCACCAGCAGCACCTTTTCAACAGAATCAACCACCAGCCCCGCCGGGTGGAGCACCTGTGCCGCCATCCCATTTGCCAGAGATGTTCAGTAGTCCAGCAGGAGCACCTCCCGGTTTACCGGAAAGTGTGACGGGCCGGTATAGTCCACAGGGATACCAGCCTCCTGCCGCGCCGATGAGCAGAGATCAATTTGACAACTACAATCCGGCGACCTACACACCACCCGCCCCGCCCGTTGGCCCGGTGAATTACCAGAGCAATCCTTACGGGGGTACAGGGCAATATACACCGCCACCGGCCCAATCAACCGGGGGTTATGGCACGGGATCTGTGTTATCACAGACCAATGAAATTACCGGGGCTGGACGCGATGCCGATTTGCCTCAAGGATTTACGCGCACTCGCCCGGCACTGGGATCAGCCGTTGACCAGTACTTTTTCCCGGTCATCATCTCCATGCAGCAAGCCGTGGCACGATGGGAACGCCAGTTCGGGATACGAGCACAGGGTGTTGGCTCCCATATGATAGCCTACATCCCCTTCCTGCTGGCACAACTACAAGTGCGCTATGCTGAACGTAAGGCGAATATCAACCTGGTAGAGACCTATGCCTATCATGTGCCAGATGTACAAAAAACGGGCATTGTTCATTGGGATGAGTATCGTGCCCCGGCAGTAACCAGTCGCAACCTGCGCATGGAGCCTATTGAACAGGATTCTGCATTTGGCGATGTTCCCCTCGGCTTGACAGATCGGACCCGCCTGACTGCACTCAAGAAGGAAATTCAGGACTATATCTTCCGCACGGCAGGTGTCGTCGTGCCACATAATCCTACGCTGGACATTTTTGGGATGCCCGGCTCAGGCTTCAACGACTTCAGGGTGCGTGTCAATGCGGCAGCCCGTGAAGGACGTGATGCAGAAGTTGATAGGATTACGCAAAATTACGCACAGAAATTCGACCAGTTAGAAGATCGCTATCGCCGCGAACTGCGTGAATTGCAGTCAGAGCGAGACCAGCTTGGCGAGTTGAACCGCGAGGTGATGTTCACGATGGGTGAGGCGTTCGTGAGCCTGCTGCGTGGACGCACCAGTTATACGCTTTCGCGTGTGGCACGTGCCCGGCGTTACAAGGGGCTGGCTCAGGAAGACCTGAGTGAGAGCGAAGTCGTGCTCGTTGAAATTGAAAATGATATGGACCAGCTTCAGGCACAATTTGAGCGTGAACTGGCCCAGATTCAGGAAAAATGGGTGAGTATCGCTCAACAGGTCGAAGAACAGCGGATTACCCCCTACAAGAAAGACATACACGTTGAGGTGTTTGGTGTTGGCTGGATGCCACAATATCTGATGACCATCAATGGTCAACCTGTCACCATTCAAGCGTGGGAATCGCGCCATCCGCGCGGAGAAGACTCCCCGGCTCTACAATCGGGCCGCTTTGAGGATCGACCGCAGGGCGGTTACAGCGACGAGTACTAGACATTCGGGAGGCACGCTGCGGTGTGCCTCTTTTTTTATTCCCCATAGTAGTTACGCAGTGATGTCCACAGCGTGAAATGGGGATTGATGACTTGACGGGCCTTCTTGACCTCATCGTAGGCGGACTTCAATGACAGACCCTCAACTTCTTTCAAGGCAGCGATGCAAAAGGTTGCTGAACGGCTGACACCTGCCGCGCATCCAACAAAAACGACTTTATCTTTATTGGCAAGAATGAATTCCAGCCCACGCCGTAGTTGATGTTCCGGCAGGGGCATGGCATCCTGAACCCAGATGTACTGCGAGACGATGCCGGGATGGTTGACGGGGCCTGCCAGTTGCAGGACTGCGCCAATTTTGTGACGAGTCAGGCCATGATAATCGAGGGCGTCGTTGTAATCTCCAATGTACAGCCAGTGGCGTATTTTGTTCATGGCTGCGCTCCAAAAACTAATGAACGTCGAAAAGATAAAGTGAACTGTCTACTACAGGTTTATAGCCAATTTCCTGATAGATATGATTACTTGTCAGGTTATTCAAATCTGTGTAGAGAAAACAGAATTTGCGCCCGCTGTCGAGTAGATGCTGGCTGAGTGCGGCAACCACCGCACTGGCGTATCCTTTGCGGCGATGTTCCGGCGGCGTGTATACGGCATTTACCCGGATGCCGTTGGGCGTGGGGCCACTGTAGCCTGCCATTGACAGGACTTCGCCATCGACTTCCCACATCATCAGCGACTGCTGGTTGGTGATGCGCTCGACAGAGGCAGCAAGCCGCTCGGCGGTCATATATTCGGACACCTCGTCACTAAAGGCTCTCAACCAGCTCAGGAGTAGTTCA
>JAKEEQ010000299.1 GCA_022616515.1 Chloroflexota bacterium
CATGGACTTATCCTTGTCAGTGACTGTGGTTGGTTTCTGTCAGGATAAGTCCTTCTCTCCTTTTTGAAAAGTGTCCCTCCGCCAGCCATGCATGGGGAGGGTTAGGGAGGGGTCATTAAAGATCAGATTCTGCGATTCAATTCACATCTTGCGTATGATATAAAGGAAAACCCCCGACGCGCAGCCGGGGGCTGTGTCTACTGAATGGCGGTGAACGGGCCTACGGCGCTAGGATTAACTGTTATATCCGTCACCGACAGTAAACTCCACGAACCCTGCGTTGATTCCCACAGGGTTTGCGCTGCGCCATTGGCAGAATATTCGATGGCCGTCCGTTGACCGCTGGCATCGCTGCTGCTCACGAGAAACGCATGGCTATCGCGGAAGGGCATGATGTCGGAAAAGACACCTGTCACGTCCCGCAAATCGGTGACCGTGCCATTGCGATCAATTTGGTCGCCTGTTGGCCCGGCTCGGCATTGCTCAAATCCGCCGATTCGATGAGCAGTGCAGCCAACGCCTGCCCGCCATCAATGAACTCAACCCCAACCACCAGCCAGTCCCCGCTGTAGTACACAGTACGGACCTCATTATTTGCGCCCATCACACGCACGACATTATTGACCGGAATGGGACCACCGGGCTGTCCGGCTGGCCGACTGTCGTCCAAGTCTGCCCAGGCTAACTCGCCCGTACTCGGCAAATAATCCAGCATCAAGCTGCCCCACTGCGGAACCCGCACGAGTGTGTTATTGGTCAAATCCCAATCGAAAGCGTCGGTGGTGCTCATTCCCTCAGTCTGCCATGGGATCACGGCAAAAATCAGGCGGTCATGCTCAAACAGGCGCACATCGGGCATGATGCTGAAGCGATCCGTCTCGGTACCGAGGGCGGTAAACTGCGGGTCAGTGCTGCTCATGGCGTTAACCGTTGCGCCGCTATCTACATCAATCACGCTCAAGCGCCAGCTAAAATCGCCCTGCCCCGCCACATCAACCAGTGCCACCGCGACCCGGTCACCGGATGGACTGATGGCATTCGGGGCCACGCGGCAAAATGACATGCTGCCCATTTCGTGGCGCTGAATTTGAGTGCCTGTATTTAAATCGAGGACGTTTAAAAATGCGGTTGAGCTGTCATCGGTCGTTCGGACAGAACAGAAGGCGGCGCGATCTACACCGGGCTGGCCCACCGCCATACCTTCAGTGAATTCGCCCTCAACCAGCGGAACGTTTACGCGGGTTTCGTCGCCATCCTCATTCACCCGCACGATTTCCTGCGAACTCATATTGTATAGATAGGCCCGCCACTGTCCAGCAGCGGTGTCAGAGCCAGAATCATCGTTATCATCGCCGCCCGCCGACAGCAGCACGAACGCGGCAATGCCGAGTGCGACAATGGCGGTGCAGCCAATCAGACCAATGCCCAGTATAAGGCCGATGACAGGCAAGCGGTTTTTGTTTTGTGTCATGATATGTGGTTTTCCCTGATAGTTGAAAATGCAGCATCTATCATACGCGAATGCGGCGTTTTCAACCTGACGTTTCTATATCGCCAGCTTGGCGATATAGCTATGATATACGGGCTTTATCGGTTACTCGTTAGAGTGGCATTCATGGGATAGCATGAAGGATATGCCGTTGCATGTCCATACCAGAATCGCGGTACTGTCGCAGGAACGCCCAACCGTACCTTCAGTTTTCTGCAACGAATTGCTCTCAAGCGCAGCTTGGATTAAACTCTTTGTCTGTTGAAACGGGAGCTGACCTATGCACGAATATCGCTATACCGCTGACAAAATCGCGCGGCGCATACCCCTCATTGAGCGACAGGTCGTCGTTCGTCGTGAAGTTATACCGCCCTTTCGCTATACACAGTTGGATGGCCCGCACATTGACCCCCCGATGTTTATCGACGAGGGTACGGTGATCCTTCCGGGGCAAATCTGGGGCGAATGGCAGACCGATTTTGTGCTGGTCAGCAACTTCCTGATTCCGGCGGAATGGAAACAACCTGTCGCGCTGGACCTGCCGATTGGCGCGGCTGGTGATTTTTCGCATCCCGAAGCGCTGATCTATGTGGATGGTCAGGCGGTGGCCTCCTGTGATCGCCACCACCAGCGCATTGTGCTCCCCGAAAAATATCTCGATGGACAGCCGCATCGACTGGTCCTGCATGGCTGGACCGGGCTGGGCGCTTTTGCCGTTGAACAGCGGTCTGATAAACGCTTGATAATGGGCGAATGTGCATTGGTTCAGCTTCACCAGCCGACCCATACCTTCGTCAAAATGGCAAAAGCCGCCTACGAAACGTACACGCTGCTGCATGACGATGACCCCACCAAACACAACCTGCTCAATGTGCTCGATGAGGCGTTTAAACTGGTTGACTACGATAATGTCTACCGCACGATAGGCGCGGCGCTGGATGTACTGCGGCGGGGTATCAGCGGCGCGGGGCGTCCGGTTCCGGTCGATTTACATGCGGCGGGCCATGCCCATATTGACGTGGGGTGGCTGTGGACGGTGGGCGAGGTGCGGCGCAAGACAGGCCGTACATTTGCCAATGTACTGCATTTGATGGACCAGTACCGGGATTTCCGCTTCACACAGAGCCAGCCCCAACTTTACGAATATATCCGGCGCGATTACCCGGACCTCTTCAGCCGCATCAAACAGCGCGTAACTGAAGGCCGCTGGGAGCCGATTGGCGGCATGTGGGTTGAGGCCGACTGCAATATCAGCGGGGCGGAGGCACTGGCGCGGCAGCTCATCCTCGGACGGCGTTTTTTCGCGGACCAGTTCGGAAAAGAGGCTGAGTCGCCGGTGTTATGGCTGCCCGATGTTTTCGGGTATCCCGCTACCCTGCCGCAACTCATCAAGGAAGCCGGGCTGGATTATTTCTTCACCATCAAAATTAGTTGGAACCAGATGAATCCCATGCCCTATGAAAGCTTCTGGTGGAAAGGGCTGGATGGGACGCGCGTTCTGTCGCATTTCAGCACTACTCCGGAATCCTATTCCGGTACGCGCTACACCTACAATGCGCTCATTGAGCCGGAATCCATGCTGGACACGTGGCGCAACGTCAGGCACAAGGATGTCGAGCGCGATGTGCTGGTCAGCTACGGGTATGGTGACGGCGGCGGTGGCCCGACTCCGGAAATGGTGGAAAATGTCGAGTTGTTTCAGGATTTCCCCGGCCTGCCCCGGATGCGATTCAGCCGCGCCCTCGATTTTTTCCGCACACTGGAGAAAAATTCCGGCGATGCTTTGCCGACCTGGACGGGCGAACTCTATCTGGAGTTTCATCGCGGCACTTACACGACCCAATCACGCACCAAACACGCTAATCGTAAATGCGAAATCCTGCTGCATGACGCCGAATTCATGGCGACGCTGGCGAAACTCTTCGAGCGGAACTGGCATTATCCCTATGATTTGCTAGACGAGGCATGGAAATTACTGTGTTTGAACCAGTTTCACGACATCTTACCGGGCAGCAGCATCACACGGGTATATGACGAGGCCACCCGCGATTATGAACGCATCTGGGAGTTGGGGAAGCAGGTGCAGGCCCGCGCCTCAGATGTTCTGCGGCGCTACATTGAGGGCGAGGTGATTGTCGTCAACACGACGGGTTTCCATCGCCATGAGGTGCTGGACGCTGAAGGGCGACAGGCTCCGGTTCATACGCGGCCCTTCAGTATCAAAGCGGTTGATATGAGGACAAGGCCGCGCGATTCTCGCCTGAGTGTCAGCCCGCTGCATCTGGAAAACCGCTATGTCCGGCTGGATTTAAACGCCAACGGCGACATCTCGCGCCTGTATCTCAAAACCGGCTACCGCGATTTGATACCGCCGGGGCGGGTTGGCAACCAGTGGCAGGCATTTGAGGATTTGCCGCTCAACTGGGATGCATGGGATATTGATATTTTCTACAGCGACAAGGTGTGGCTGGCCGACCCCGCCGAGTCGATTGAGGTGGTGGAGGATACGCCGCTGCGGGCCACCATCGAACTCCGCCGCCGCATCCTCGGCAGCCCCTATTTACAGCGCATCTCGCTGGAAAATGACAGCCTGATGATCCGCTTTGATACGGAAATCGACTGGCGCGAACGACACAAGCTGCTGAAAGTGGCCTTTCCACTGGATATGACCACCACCAAAGCCACCTACGACATTCAATGGGGCAAGGTCGAGCGGCCTACCTATCGCAACACAAGCTGGGATTGGGCGCGTTTTGAAGTGTGTGCGCATAAATGGGCTACCCTCAGCGAGGGCGATTTCGGCGTGAGTTTGCTCAATGACTGCAAATACGGCTACGACATCCACGACAACGTTATGCGCCTGAGTTTGCTGCGCAGCCCGACTTTCCCCGACTCCGAAGCTGATCAGGGCCTGCACAACTTCACCTATGCCCTTGCCCTCAACGGGCAGCGCTGGGAACGCAGCACCATACGCGATGCCTATCGCCTGAATGACCCGCTGGTGGTATTGGGCGGCGGCACGGGCGTGGATTTTGCCGGGTTTGATCTTGGCCTCGAGAACGACATGGTGATCTTCGAGACGGTGAAATGGGCGGAAAACGGCGAAGGAATGGTGGTGCGACTCTATGAGCCTCGCGGGCAGCGCGGCGATGTGTTCCTGAACTTTAACTTTGATGTGCGGCAGGTGTGGCGTACGAATTTGCTGGAAGAGAAGCAGTTTGAACTCAGGATGCTGGAGGATTACAGCTACCTGCTGTTCGTCAAACCGTACGAGGTCGTGACGCTGCTTGTGATTCCGGCGTAGGGATGAGGCATTTGGTTTAGATCCAATCTAGCGAAAGGATTTTCTCTCTCCATGTGAAAAATCGTGATGCATTTTAAATCATGAATATGGCGATGCAGATAATCTTATGCCAAGCTTGTTTTCAAAGTCCGGGTTATCAATATAGCCATATCTTTTACCCTGATGACCGATCAAATGTACAGCATACTTCCCAAGCTCTCTGTGCAGAGGATTAGATTGTCGAATAATTCTGAGTTTATATTCGGCATCTCCAATACGCGAAATACATGCAATATCGCCTTGTTTAGCAAGGTTGGTGTTTCTAAGTCTTCCTGTTCCAAGTCGAAAGTCAAGGTTGTTTTCTGCTTCAAACGTTACCCGGCATTGAGTGTCTGTTTCTTGTATATCAACGTAATGCAAGGTGACCAATGCTGATAATGTGCCTTTTATGCCTCGTTGATTCCGAATTGTAAGGGGAGGGAAAAAATCAAAACTGTCTTTACTCAACCAAAAATATTGTGTCCCTTTAGAAGCTTTTGTGCTTGGTGCAGCCTGGATTCGCGCTGTATCCGAATGACCCAAAATCAATATAAGTGTTACCTCGTCACTTTCATCAATCACATCACCAGTTACTCTCTCATCGTATAGAAGTTGCCAAATGGGATTATTCAGATCACTGGGATCGTTTATCGTATATGTCATCCAGTTTTGGGAGCGAAAACTACTGATCAAGTCGGTCCAATTAAACTGGCTTTGTTCAATATCGTTTTCATTCAGTAGTACAGAAGATTCTATATTTTGAGACATCCCCGGTCCCGTGAAGTTTCCTGAAGTAACTATCAGCTTTGACTTATCCGCTGATTCAACGCCGTAGCACTTGGCATGCAGAATACGTTTTCTATTTACCACATTGACTTCGGCTCCACACTCAAGCAGTGCTTCAACAACCTGCCTACTGCTAAGTTTTTGTGATGTGCTCCCTCCAAGGAATGCTACAAGTTTTCCACCTTGATCAATATGCTCACGGAAAACACGATAAAATCGTGCACCACCATTGAAATTTGCAAATCCTGAAACGATATAGAATATGCCCTCGCCCGGTTTGTGGTCACGGACCCAGATGTTTTCCAGCATGTATCGCAGGCTTTTGAATGCACTGGTCGAGTAAACATTAGGATGAATTGTGATTTCAGGCATTTTAAACAAATCCCGTTTCAGGTAGATAACAGTATGAGGCTTTCTGAGCGAATTGAGTTGGTGCTGTGAATATCATAGCGATGGTAGGTATCCAGTTCAATAATCTCATCTAACCTGAATTCGCGAGAAAGTGCTATATCTACTAAAAAGCGAGGGGTATCTATAATATAGCTTGTTCCACCTAAAGTTGTTTTATTTGTGCCAACAACTAGTGCATACGGAGCATTTGGTTTCAATAATTTTCTCACTTCGTCAAAACCTTCCGCCATATCAGAGAAATACTTATAGAGCACAGCAGGAACATTTTGGCGTCTAAAGCCATCTTTTATACCAACAGCATCTTTTAACTGTCGACAAAATTCAATAGTTTTTGGTGGTAGGTTTGCTTCATTATTGTCAATATGGGCTAACAGTTCATCTCTTTGTAATTTTGAAATTTCCCGATTGCCGATTAGAGACTTTTGAGTATCGTGTATATTTTCGGCATCAATCAGACCTAAAAGAACCAAACTCAGTCTGTCAGTATCTACATACGGCAACCCTGTTGCGTAGGGAGGGCTAGTAATAGCTGCATCAAAAAGAAATTCTGAACTCACAGCCTTACAGTTATTCAATAAATCCTGACTATTTTTCATATCTCCTAAGATGGCGATTTGAGTCGAAGTAATTGGCTGAAGATGGTGTTTTGAATTCTTTATCGCCTTTATTTTGTCAGCAAACGTAGCTATAAAAGGCAAAATTACATTAATTGTCTCTGGAGCACTTTTTCTTCGACGAATTCGAAGATCAGCAGGTTCTTGTAACGACATTTCACGGACAAGGTCGCTGAGGACAACCTGGGCGACCAAGCGTTTTTGAGGAGATAAAAGTTGATCTATTGTTTTTAGAATAATTGAGAATTGAGCTAATGCATCTGGGATAAACCATGATGAAAGATACTCTAAACTGCTAAAACGGTCCCGCCAATTTTGTCCCGCAATTTTTACGAAATCACGTTCTGTAAATGGCTGCTTAAAATCATGAGCTTCTATTCGACCTAGCAGTTCCTTTGAAAGAAACTGTAACATTTCATCCAAGTCTTGCTGCGATAAGTTGAGTACAGCTATCTTTGCATTGGCAATCCAGATTGCCAGTGGATTGCGATCAATTCCAATAGCATTCCAGCCATTATGGAGTGCTTCTAACAAAGTTGTTCCGCTACCACAAAATGGATCAATTATCCAATCTCCACCCTCAACACCCAGTATATTTCCGATAACTTTAACAATTTGAGGATTGAATTTGCCCCTATACTCATGAAGTCCATGTGCGGAGTATCTAGTATTTTGCTTACTAACAGGAGCATGATTATTACTCGCATTGCCATTTGCCGAAGCTTCAAGCTTGGCTTGAACAGGTATTAGGCGATTCTGTTGCGGCCCAACGATACTACTGAAATAGGTTGTTTGGGAGATTTTTTCAAGTGAAATAAATTCTTCTCGTAATATCAAGCCGTCGGAAAAGGTCTCTGGTACTAGCCCTGTCAGACTCTTGACCTCACGTTCTGCGAGATGCTTTTCATATGGGAAATATCGATAATTATGCCAGTATAGTTTGATGCTCATGAAGATTCACTTAGAGTAAATACTATCAAATGTTCGCGATTTATTTTTCCATGTGAAGGATTAAACGATTTTCTACTTGCGGGAATCCTGCGCTCTACTATTTCTCTAACAACAAACCCATGTGGCTTTGCTGCACGGCTTAGCAGGGCGGTATTATCAATTTTGCGACCGTGAATTATTGAACGTCCAACAACGAAGCATGCAATTCCGTCTGGTACCATTACCTGTGATAGAAGATTGAAGCACATTCCCATCTGTCTCTCGAAATCATGCTCGTCCTGGTGATTTTTTTTGAAATAGTGTGCGCGAGCGCCAATTTCTCTATTCTTTACAGTAATTGGATCCATTCCCAGCCAATACATACGGTATTTATGGTAGAGCCAATATTCGTAGGCATTAGGATAAGGCGGAGAGGTAATTACTAACCCAACATTTTGGGGTAGCTCAGAGGCTTTGACCATTAGAATATCTCGATTGAGAATAGTTGCTTTCCCAATCCTATTTTGTGAACCATTAAATTGCTCTTGTAGTGTCACACTTAGATTGACGGCTGCTTTCCTAAAGCGATCAAATACATCATTTAAATGTATAGGTTTGTCTATCGCAGCATATCGAGTGTCGCTTTCCTGATTAGAAACTTGCACAATAATACTCGACAAAGCGACGCTAAGTGCATCTTCTATATCTTCATCAGTTTCTTTTCTGATCTCATCGATCAATGCTGCAAGTGCCTCTTGAACATGAGGTTTAAACCAGTGATCTAGACGAGGTATCAACGGAATATCTACGTTTCCTTGTTTAATTCTTGTTCTAGCCCTTAAAGCCACATCAGATACTATGTCCTCAAATCCCGACGGAATAGGAGTGGTTTTTACCTTTGCAATTAGGCAGGCCAGGGGATGCAAATCAATACCATAAGCATCAATACCTGCTCTCATTGCTTCAACAAGGGTTGTACCTGAACCTGAAAACGTATCTAGAATACTGGTGGATGGATCAGTATACAGTAAATTTATCAGCTCACGTGGGATCTGGGGAATAAACTTTGCGGGATACGGATGTATAGCATGTATTCCAGAATTATTTACCGAGTCGGGAAAGTCCCAATCTATATTCTTAAGAAGTATATCATCAGGAAGCATGTATTACCTTTATTTTACTGAATTTGGGACACTCATGTGAACAGTATACCATTATTAAATTTAGAAGACTTTATGAATCAGTAAAGATTTCGTATGATACCCTGTGTGCCAGAATGGATGAAACAACTTCCCCTTCAAAGTTTAGGATAGAATTGAAGGGCGGAGAAGAGGAAAAGACAGCATGTCAGCATCATCCAA
>JAKEEQ010000300.1 GCA_022616515.1 Chloroflexota bacterium
CATCGAACGCCATATCTGACCCGCTTCGTTAAGCTCAATCATCGATTGAAACGCAATCAGACAGTTGTCGAGTTCGGCGTCAATTCGCTCAAATGCGGTACTGCGTTTTGCAGACTTCATGTCGTGCCACTGAGCCTCAAGGAAAGCGGCATAGTATTCTCTGAATCGGTCCTGCGCCGTTTCTCGCTGTCCCGGTACGCGATTCAAGCGTACTTCGCTGTACTGTCGCACCAATTCGTGGATATAATATCCTCCAGTGTCCTGGTGGCGCACCAGCGACTTATTGATCAGCCGGGCGAGAGAATATAGAGTTGCCCCGGCGACCGCTTCGGCGGCTTCGCGGGTGAAAGCACCTCGAAACACACACAGTTTCTCCATAACTGCCCGGTCCGCATCTGGAAGGGTTTGCAGAGACGATTCCAGCACAGCGCTAATGTTGCGATGGCGGTCGGAGGAGTCACGCCTGCGAGTTTCGAGAAACTCGATGCTATTATTTATTTCTTCAGCGATCTCTTCTAGAGACAGGGTGTCTGCCCAACCAACCGCTAACTCAATCGCCAGCGGCAGGCCCTCCACCTGACGGCAGATGAGACTTACATCAGCCAGTATATCAGGCGAGATGAGCAATCCCGGTTCCAAGCGCTGTAGCAGGCTCAGAAACATGTCCACCGCAGCATATTGCTCTGCCCCGGGCACAGACTCGTACTCAGGGTAGGTTAAGGGTTTAATGTGGAGCACCGTCTCATCCTGAATATTCAGTTTTTCGCGCGAGGTAATGAGGAGTTTTACTTCTGGGGCAAGTTGAAGCAAGTCAATGACCACATCGACACCTGACAGCAGATGCTCGAAACTGTCCAGTACCAACAACCTGTGTTTACCATCTAGGAATCCTGCCATCTGTTCTCTAAGCTCAACACCGGGGGTCTCCGATCATATGGGCGGTTTCCGCAATAGCGGGAAGAATCAGATCGGGCAGTTCCAGTGGCTGCAACTCAACAAAAAAACGCCATCAAGGAAGAGGTCGGCGCTTTGTCTGGCCGCTTCAATGGCTAACCTCGTTTTGCCGATGCCACCCAAACCAACTAACGAAATCAAACGGTGTGTTGGATCCGCGAACCATTGATGGAGTCGGGCCAACTCTGCGTCGCGACCAATAAAAGGGGTTGAAATTGAAGGCACATTAAGGTTGCTCATGGCAAGGTCAGATTTTTATTCTCAGTTGCTTCGCCTACTTCAATAATAACTTGATAGTTCGCACTACACAAAGGGGTAGTGATGGAAATATTGACTGATGAGAGATTTTCTTTTTTCGGACAGCAGTGCGGTGTCTCTACAGGAGTCGTGGGCTTTCGTAGGGACGCCATGGATGGCGTCCGCCAGCTTTAAACCACCGTATCAGTCAAAGCGTTACCACCACCTCAAGGCCGGTCACACTAAGGTCATTCGCTAATACTCCCGGTGTAGTATACAAAAGATGTGCCGCTGGCTTATAATTATGGTATGAACACTATCAGAGGGTATTCCACAACACGAACCGGATGGTGGCCTGACCATTGGCTAACGGATGTGGCATTGGCCCTGGTTGTCGGTACTATCGTAATCATCGGCACACACTTCGCGGGACAGAATCAGCCTGACCGCCGTGCACTTGACGCCGTAGCCTTCGCGCTGCTTGCCGCGGGTGTAGCAGCGCTTGTCTTCCGCCGCCGATATCCGGGCGGGGTACTTATTTTCGTCATGGGCGTAACGCTCGCATATGCGCTCCTGGGTTACCCGAAGGGGCCAATCTTCCTGACCATGATCATTGCCTTCTTTACAGCGGTGATGCAGGGTCGCAGATTTATCGCATGGGCAGTCCTCGCTGTGGGCTTCGTGTCGTTTCCCTGGCTACCGTATCTACTTGGCAACGAACCCGCACCGACCTCCACGGGTATTTTTTTGCTTGCCGGGTGGTTGCTCGTGCTGGCAACAGTTGCCGAGATAGCCCACATCCGCCAGCAACGTAGTATGCGTACCCGTGAAGAAGAGGCCCGCCGCCGTGCCGGTGAAGAGCGACTTCGAATAGCACGTGAGTTGCACGATGTGTTAGGTCACAATATATCCCTGATCAGTGTGCAGGCTGGCGTGGCACTTCACCTGATGGATAAACAGCCTGAACAAGCGCGGGTCGCCCTCTCGGTAATCAGGGACACCAGCAAAGATGCACTGCGCGAGTTGCGCTCCGTGCTGGATGTGCTTCGTCAAGTGGATGAAGCACTGCCAACGTCCCCATCGCCGGGTCTTGCCAATCTTGGTGACCTCGTCTCGCGTGCCTCGGAGGCTGGCTTGCAGGTGCATACGGAAATTTCGGGCGACCTAACGGGGTTGTCTGCCAGCGTCGATCTGGCGGCTTTTCGGATTATTCAAGAAGCATTGACCAATGTCATTCGACACTCAGGCCAGACCATGTCGTATATCTATGTGACTCGAAACGAGGGAGAACTCACCCTGCGAATTGACAATGAGACTAACCAGGCCATGTCTCGTGCCGGAATGGGTGCCGGTCAGGGCATTCTGGGTATGCAGGAACGAGCCAGCGCCCTCGGCGGTGTGGTCGAGGCGGGACCTCGTCCCGGTGGATTCCGGGTATTCGCACGTCTGCCACTGAACGGCAACCCTTTGAGTACGCCCGGAGCAGACCAATGATCCACATCTTGCTTGCCGACGATCAGGCACTCGTCCGCGCTGGATTTCGGGCACTGCTCAATGCCGAAGATGACATGCAGGTCGTGGGTGAAGCCGCAAATGGAGACGATGCAGTGAAGTTGGTAGCGAGTTTGCGTCCCGACGTGGTGCTCATGGATATTCGAATGCCGCACTGCGATGGCCTGGAGGCTACGCGCAGAATCGTTGCAGACGAGCGGCTTTCTCACGTAAAAATCATCATCCTCACCACCTTCGACCTGGACGAGTATATTTTTGAGGCACTTCGCGCTGGCGCAAGCGGCTTTCTGGTCAAGGATACCGAACCAGTTGATCTCATCCGGGGCATTCAGGCCGTGGCTGGTGGGGATGCCTTGCTGTCGCCGGGCGTTACCCGGCAATTGATTGCGGAGTTCGCCGCACTAACCAGAAAAACGGTGCCAGTGCCTGAATTGGAAGCACTGACTGAGCGTGAGCGTGAAGTAATGGCGCTGGTAGCTGCCGGGCTGTCCAACGATGAAATTGCTGAACAGCTCGTTGTTAGTCCTGCTACTGCCAAGACACACGTTAGCCGCGCAATGGTGAAACTTGGTGCCCGCGACCGTGCCCAGCTTGTCGTCTTCGCTTATGAGTCGGGTCTCGTCCGGCCCGGCTAGCCTGCCCCGCTTATCTACTCCACCCGCAGTAGTTCCCCACATACAAATACACCACAGGATGTACACCAAAAGCCTCCCCTGACACGACGACACTTCCACGACGCCCTGCTACCATTTACTCAGACATTTAATTGTTGCGGAGGATGAACACAATGCAGCGCATCATAGCACAGATACATCAAGGTCTGGCGTGGATCGTCCTGGCGGCCTTACTCATTCAATTCTACCTGGCTGGTACAGCGATATTCGGCGCGGGGTCGTTTGAGCCTCACCGGAGTCTGGGGGGCGTACTTTTGTTGCCAGTCTTGCTGCTGCTGGTTCTGGCCCTGGTGGGTCGCCTGGGAGGGCGTGTGATTGGCCTGTCACTACTGCTCGTTGTTCTGTTCATTGTTCAGGGGATACTGCCTGCACTGCGCGATGACGCCGCGTGGGTAGCGGCCCTTCATCCGGTCAACGCGCTGGCACTGATGGGTATTAGTGCCACGATTGGTCGCAACGGCGGTCCCGAAGCCCTACGCGTGAGTTGACCGGTGAACACCATGAAGAAAGCGCTCATCACAGGTGCTACCGCCGGTATCGGGTTTCATGTAGCCCAAGAGCTAGCTATCATTGGTGCCCAGGTGATCATTACTGGTCGCAATCGGGAGCGTGCAAAACAGGCAGTGGATACACTGCGTCACCTGAGTGGCAATCAGAGGATTGAGTTTCTTCCCGCGGATGCCAGCTCTATTAGCAGCACACTTCAGCTTGCCCGACAGGTGTCGGCTGAACATGAACACCTTGATGTTCTCATCAATAATGTCGGCGGCCTCTTCGTTGACAGGCAAGTAACCACAGAAGGCTTTGAAGCGACCCTTGTACCTAATTTCTTAAGTCCATTCGCCCTCACATCTGAGCTTCTGCCATTGCTTAAGAAAAGTGAGCAAGGGCGCATCGTGAACGTTGTGTCAAGTGCTTTTGGGATGTGGCACGACGACCCGCTGGTCGCCCTTGATTTCGAAGAAGATTACCAGGGACTTCAAGCCTACGCCCGTGCGAAGTTGCTCAACCTGCTGTGGACACTGACACTTTCTCGACGCCTGCAAGATTCCTCTGTTACCGTCAATGCGACCAATCCGGGAATGGCGTGGACACCGGGCACACAGGCCCTCACGCCGCAAGCAGTCCCCGCCTGGCGCTTCATCTGGCCTCTGGTGCGATTGATGCAAAAACGTGCGTCCCCGGCTAAGGCTGCTCGCTCATCAGTATTTCTTGCTTCCGCAGAAGCAGTCAGGGGAATCTCGGGGGCCTATTTCGATGAAATGAAACAAAATGATCTGCCTGCTCATCTGCTTGATCCTGAACTTCAAAAAAGGGTCTGGGATCTGGGTATGCGCGTACTTAATCAGCAGCGAGCACTGACTGAATGCTAATCACGGAGATTGACCAATGGACTCAGTTATCGTCCAAACGCATGACCTTAGCAAGCGCTACGGTGACCATATCGTCGCGGTAGACAGCCTGAACCTGCGGCTGAGGCGCGGCGAAGTGTACGGCTTTCTCGGACCGAATGGGGCTGGCAAGACGACAACATTGCGGATGCTGCTTGGGTTGATACGACCCACGTCAGGCAAGGCCATCGTTCTCGGCGAACGACCCGGCTCACCGGCAAGTCTGACTCGTCTCGGCGCGTTGGTGGAGACACCTACCTTCTATCCCTATCTGTCCGGCTGGGACAACCTGCGCATGCTGGCCCTTCACGCGGGCATTCCGAAGGACAGAATCGGGATTGGAGCAGGTGAATTTAACCTCGCGGGCACACGACGCCTTCAAGACCTATTCGCTGGGCATGAAGGAGCGATTGGGCGTGGCGGCTGCCCTGCTGAAAGACCCGGAGCTTTTGATTCTGGATGAACCGACCAATGGCCTGGACCCTGCCGGAATGGCCGAAATGCGTGCCTTAATAAGAAGATTAGGACAAGGAAACCGCACGGTTTTGTTATCCAGCCATCTTATGAACGAAGTGGAACAAATCTGCGACAGGGTTGGCGTGATACACGATGGCAGGCTTGTAGCGGAGGGTCGGCTGGATGAGCTGCGCGGCGAAGGCCGTCTGCTGGTTCGCGCACATCCGATTGGCGAGGCGCAAAGACTTCTCTCCACTATGAAGGAAATCTCCAGCATCCACGCCGTTGATGGCACACTGCACATCGTGGTTGATCCGTCCGGGGCGGCGCGTATAAACCGGGAGCTGGTGAACGCCGGAATCGCAGTCAGCGAGCTTTATGCCGAGCGGGCATCGCTCGAATCGATCTTCCTCAAACTGACTCACAATGGAGGTGCAGAAAATGTTGAATAGCGTAAATGCGGAGTTTTTGCTGATCCGAAAGCGAGTAAATACCTGGATACTGTTAGGTCTATGGGTATTCCTTGGGGCCAACTTCGGATACATCCTCCCCTACCTCAGCTATCTTTCCGGCAGCGATGATTCTCGCGTGCGACCACTGGCTGCCCTGCTGCCAGCAGAGATCATCGGAACGCTTCTATCTGGCTATCCGTTCTTTGGCGGCGTCATGGTGCTCATCCTCGGTGCGATAGCGTTTGGCAGCGAGTATGGCTGGGGCACACTGAAAACGGTCTATACCCAGCGTCCGGGGCGGCTTCACGTTTTCGCTGCAAAACTCATCGCGCTCGGTGTAACACTGACAACTTTCGTCCTCATCCCATTCGTTGTCGGCGCATTGATTAGTTATGTCATCGCTGTTCGTGAAGATGCCCCTATTGTCTGGCCTGACGCATGGCTTATCGTGCGTGGACTTGCCGCCGGGTGGTTTCTGATGACGATCTGGGCTGGCTTCGGTGCAGCACTGGCGGTGTTGTCGCGCGGCACGGCGCTCGCCATCGGGGTTGGAATCCTCTATGGGCTGGTCATTGAAGGGCTGCTGGCTGCACTCGTCAATGATGTCAGTCTCCTGCAACCGCTCGGTGATGGACTCCTGCGAACCAATGGCTATTCGCTCATTGAGCCGCTTGGCCTTGTCACGGAGCTGGCACGCGCCAGCGGTCCCGGCTCCTTCTTCGGGCCTTATGTTGGCGACCTGCAAGCGTTCCTCACGCTTGCAGCATATCTGAGCGCCTTCATCCTGTTGAGCGGTCTTCTCCTGCGCCGCCGCGATGTCGTTTAACGTTATTTTGGGCTGGTATTGTATAAATAAGGAGTATAGCAATGAACACGACTTCAGAGAGGCAAAAACGGCAAACTCTCCAACAGGAGAGTCCGTTCCTGAGCAGTCGTCTGAATAACCGTCTCAATCAACTTGACCGGACTGCGACACACTGGATGGCGCGCTATGGCCTGAGCCTGCTGTCCATCTCGATGGGGCTTGTCTTTGTATGGTTTGGCGCATTGAAGTTACAGGCAGGCATGAGTCCCGCCGAACCACTGATACGCGACACACTCGATTTCCTACCCGGTGTGCTGGTCAATCCACTGATCATGCTGCTTGCAGTGTGGGAAGTGTTCATTGGCATCGGGTTTTTAAGTGGCAAAGCGAGGCGAATCGTATTGATCATGCTGCTGATGCAGATGGGAGGTGCCATGTCGCCGCTGGTGTTGGCTCCCGAACGTCTGTGGGAAACGTTCCCTCATATCTGGACACTCGAAGGACAGTACGTGTTCAAGGACATTATTCTGATCAGTGCCGGGCTGGTCATTGGAGCCGCCAATCGTGGGGGTGGTCTGACTGCCGGGCGCATCCAGTCTTGAGCAGGCAATGACAATTGAATTACGCAACAATCATGGGCAGCCTACCAGGGGCTGTCCATTTTTCTGTTTCCCGTTGTGGGCGATTTGAAGAAAATGTATAAGAATCCAGTTTCTTGACAGAGATGAAGATACATGTTATTTTTAATTATACGAATAAGTTATACGAATAAATAAAGTATCATGGAGCAGATTTGATAGATTGAGGGTATAAAAATCTAACTTTTCCTATCGCCTACTACCTACACTCAAATAGCACACTTATGCTTGGCTTCACCACAGGGGTCTGGAGTGGGTGGTTGTTTGCCAGTTCAAATCTAGACAGGGAGGGTGACTATCGAAAGAACGATTCAAAAGTCCTGTAAATCTATAAACACAAGTTTTGTTGAAAAAGAGGTAGGCGTTACGCAGTTGAAAAATGAGATAAACTAAAAGCAAAAAATGAATCCAGCCAAAGTGAATGAATACGACTATATCAATTTCCTAATTGCGGCACAA
>JAKEEQ010000301.1 GCA_022616515.1 Chloroflexota bacterium
CCTATATCGAGGAAATTTACGCCGCCCAGCGCCACGAGTATCAGATGGAAAAGAGGATTATCTGCAAAGATGGGCGCGTCGTCTGGACGGCAGTGAGCGTATCGGTTGAACGTGACGCTGCGGGCAAAGTGGTGCAGGGACTCGTCACCTTTGTCGATATCACCGCTAGAAAACACGTCGAGAATGAACTGCGTCGTAGTGAAGCCATGTATCGCACGCTGATTAGCCATTTGCCAGATATGGGAGTAACTATTTTTGACCGCGAGTTGCGCTACTTGATTGCAGGTGGCCCCTTAGTGTCCCGATTGCGACAAACGGATGTCGAAGGTAAGACACTGTACGATAGTGTGTCGCCAGAAGGCGTGCGGTTGCTAGAGCCGTATTTTAGGCGAGCTTTGGCGGGCGAAACCACACAATTTACAGCATACCTTGATGATTATGCAATGTACTACGAGTCCACTTTCTTGCCACTTCCCGGTGAAGATGGGGGCATCACACGGGGAATCGTGGTAGCCCGTGATGTAACCCGGCAGAAAGAGGCTGAACAGGCCATCCGCGAGGCACGCGATACCCTGGTGTTATATACTCAGGCTGCAAACGATGGCTATTGGGATTGGGACATTCAAACGGACAATATTGTATTTTCACCACGTTGGAAATCCATGTTGGGTTTTGCAGCCGACGCGATGATTGATTCGGGAGCAGTGTGGGAAAAAATACTGGAGTCCGATGACCTGCGCGATTTCCAGCAACTACAAAAACAACTCGCTCAGCATCCATTTGAACCCCATACTTGCATGCGCCACTACCGCCATCAAACGGGTGATATGGTTCATATCCTATCACGTGTCATCGGGTTAGCCGATGAATCTGGCATAATTGCGCGGATTGTTGGTGCAGATACCGACATCAGCGAACTGATACAAGCCAAAGAACAGGCCGAACTCGCCAATCGAACCAAGGGGTTATTTTTGGCGAACATGAGCCATGAGCTACGTACCCCTATGAATGCTATTCTTGGGTTTGCTCAATTAATGGCAAATGATGCAGCCCTGTCAGCACAGCAGCATTCCTTTGTTGAAATAATTATCAGCAGTGGTCAACATTTGCTAGAACTCATCAACAACATTCTGGAACTCTCCAGAATTGAATCAGGTCATTCCATACCCCGCGATAGTGCCTTTGACCTGCTCAAACTCCTTGATGAATTGCGGCGATTATTTTATGTTCGCAGTATTGAGAAAAAACTCGCATTGACCTATGAGATTGCGCCTGATTTGCCGCGCTTTGTGGTCACTGATGCCGGGAAATTACGGCAAATTCTGATTAATTTGATAGGGAATGCCGTCAAGTTTACGCAGCAGGGCGGCATCACGTTACGTGCGAAGCATGATGGACCGTACTTATACTTTGATATTGAAGATAGCGGGCCGGGCATTCCAAACGATATTATGCCAAGCTTATTCACGCCCTATACACAATCCGAGACCGAATCTCATGTCTCAGGAGGCACCGGTCTGGGGTTGGTGATTAGCCGCGATTATGCACGGATGTTGGGTGGCGATGTGTTGATTCATGAGACATCTAGCAACGGCACATGTGTTCGCTGTTATGTGACACATAGAGTTGCAGACACATACAAATCTGACATTATCGCCGCGGGTGCTTCCGCGCTTGAGTGGGTTGAACGTAACGCCGTTGAAGAAACCACCAGCAGCAGCGACGAAGAGATGCTAGATGAAATGCGACGGCTGAATGGCGATGTGCTGCAAGCGCTGCGTCAGGCGGTTCTGGCACTCGATGCTGATGAATGTCGGCGGTTGATTGAATTAATTGCAGTGGAACAACCCGATCTTGCGACTCATTTGTCCAATCGGGTTGCCAGTTTCCGCTTCGACCTAATCCGTAAGAACCTCGAAACCGTCGCCTCAAGCAACACCGCCAAGTCCGAATCAGCGGGGCAATGAGAAAGCCCGCGCATAGAGAAGGGACTATCGGAATATCTGATGTTCGGAATAGGTCTTGTCGGGGCCACCTGCGGAGAGTTTATTTGAACAAGAGCCAGTCTTCGGGCTGGCTTTTGTTTTTGTGGACCCGTTGCTACTGCTTATTTCACCACCAATGCAATCACATAAGTGATGCAGGTACGAAAATGGCGGGCGAAGCTCCATTCGTATCACCTTGCCGCTCGGATCGACCACGACCCTCTCGACAAGCTCACGCAGCAGTTCGCTTTGACTGCTGGCATCGAGCTTTCCAAATAATACACCAATTTTTGTGATTAGGTGCAGCCCATCGTCTGGGTGAGCGACGTGGTATTCGGTCTGCTCACGCCAGAGCAAACAGGCTAATTCCATCGATGTTGCGGAGTTTATAACGATGGAAGTTTGAAGCCAGATTTCTTAATCACATAATCACGCGACTCATAAACGGATTCCCGAACACGGTTGAGGTCAACGCCAACTAACTCACCGTTCCGTTTTAATGCCTTTCCCGCGACAAAAACAGAATCAACATTACTTGTGTCCATGCTCCAAACAACCGCGCCGATGGGGTCATTGATGGGCATGACATTGATGTGATTAGTCTTCAACAGGATAACATCGGCTTCTTTTCCCGGTGTTAAGGTGCCAATTTTATGGTCGAGCCCGTTGGCGCGTGCGCCTTCAATGGTGGCGAATTCCAGTACATCACGCGCAGTTAGTAAGGGAGGCAGGTTCTCTTCGCCCGCTAACGCTCTGCTGAAGACTAAGGCACGCTGCAAGGAAATGACCGTCCGCATCTGGGTGAACATATCACTCGGAACATTGGTTTCCACATCAACACTCAAGCTGGGACGTAAGCCACGATCCAAAAACTTCTGCGTGGGTACCATGCCATGTCCCATCATCATTTCGACAGGAGCAGCCAACGAGACCGTTCCGCCGGTATCGACAATCATCTGAATTTCTTCGTCATTGAGTGTCGTGCAGTGAATATAGGTAGTGTCGGGACCCAGTAATCCGGCACGACCTAATTCCTCTAATTTGGCTCGTTTCCCAAATGTACCGACCCCAACGTGAACCGAAATGCGTGCGCCAACATCGCGGGCGAGTTTCCAGTGCGATTTTGTGACCTCGAATTCTGTAAACTCCGGGCCATAGGGTGCCAACGCCAGTGACAGCAACTGGTGGTTGGAAGCGAAGTGCGTTTTGGCGGCACGAATGAACCAGCCGGGTTGATTCGGTTCCCATTTACCCCACCACGGAAAACCATACGCAAAAACGGCACGCATACCCGATGCACGGAGCGCGTCAATGATGGCATCGGTATGATCGGGTGAAGCCTGTATATGCGACCAATCCAGCAGACAGGTTATGCCCGCATCAATGGCCCCCAAGGTGCTAACTAGATTGCCAACATACGCATCAACGGGGCGATAAGCAGGCGCGAGTTTGTGCAAAACATGGCCCATATAACTGTTGCGTCCCTCTAACGGGACATCAGTGCCGATGTTGCGGAGTAGACCTTCCCAGATATGCCGATGGCTATCCACAAAGCCGGGCATCACAATCAATTTTGAGGCATCAATAATCTCGGCATCGGCAGCCGGCAAATCGCGGCCAACGGCAGCGATTTTATCTCCCTCAATCAAAACATCTGCCTGATGAAAGTTGCCCAGTTCTCGATCCAGTGTCAGTACCGTCCCATTCCTGAATAAGGTGCGCTTCCCGTTCATGGGTATGACCGTTATGTCACTCACATGCACCGTGGGGAAGGTATAGTCCCTGACAATGGGGTCGGTAGCCGTGAACCGTCGGCGGATTTGCTTCCACGTATGCTTGGCTAACGCACGCATGTCATCTTCTTGATACAGTATCAGACCCACAATCGTCAAAACACCGACACTGATGAGACCTACAGCATTAGTCATTCCAAGCAGAGGCAGCACATTCACAATCAGCGATAAAAATAAGGCAGCCGCCAACGCGCCAGTGAATGAACCACGTCCTCCGGCGAGGCTTGTTCCGCCCAACACAGCAGCGGCAATACTGGTGAGGGCGAAACCTGAACCGATTTTTGGATCGCCTACGCCAATCTGCGCCGCGATGAAAAATGATGCTACCGCAGCCATCAAGCCTGAGATAAGCAAAGCCCGGATACGGATCCATTTTTCAGCCGCACTGAGCCGCCGGGCGGATTTTTTGTCGTAGCCCACGGCGCGCAGTGCTAAACCAGCGGACGACAGATGCAGCCAAATATCCCAGACCAGCGCTAGTACCAGCGCCCCGATGAAGGCAACCGGCACAAAACCCACGCTGGTCTTCAGCCATTTCATGATATCATAGTTGATGGAACCTGCGGCAATCGGGCGCAGCACCAGAGCAATGCCGTCGAGAATACTGAGTGTTGCCAGTGTTGCGATAACGGAGGGTATTTTGACCCCGTGAACCAGTCCGGCATTAATCAACCCGATGCCAAGCCCGGCAAGAATGATGGCTCCTGCGCCAACGAGAACCATCACCCCGGTTGTATCGGGTGTGATGAGAAATGACGCAATAATGACACTGATGGTCATGATGGAGCCGACTGAGATATCCAGATCGCCTACCAGCAGGGCATTGACTTGAGCCATAGCGACCAAGGCGAGGGGTAGTGTTGCCAGCAGTAAGTTGTTGAGATTGTACTCGCCCATAAACGCCGGAGACTGGCCTGCTGTATATCTCCCAATGATGAAAATGAGGACGGAAATCAGGACAATCGGCTTCCATGCCTGCCGCTGCCAGACTTTTCGCAGGAAATCTCGGATGCGCTTTTCGCGTTCACTTCTCATCGCAATTCTACTCCCGCAGCTTCGGCAGCTTGGTCGGCGATGCTCTTGCCCTGTTCGGGCAAACTTAAATCAAAGCCGAGATGGACACCGCCGACAATCGACTCAATAATGCGGCGTTCGCTCAATTCGGATTTCGGAATCTCATGGATAATTTGACCGCGAGACATGACAATCACCCGGTCACAAAATCCGGCTAATTCGATAGGGTCACTGGATTTGACAATAATAGCGGTGCCGGACTGGGCTTTGGCGTGGAGCGCCTCGTAGATATCAAAGCGTGAACTGACATCAACACCCTGCGTCGGTTCATCGGCCAGGATGACTTTGACCGAGTCGCGCAGATGAGTACGTGCCAGCACAATCTTTTGCTGATTGCCCCCGGAAAGAAACTGTATCGGCTGATCCATATCCGGTGTGCGAATCTTCAAACGTTCAATTAAGCGCATCACCAGACTCTTTTCTCGACGAGTGCTTACCCAACCAGCATTGCTGACCTGATGCAGTTCTTGAATGGTTACATTACTGCGAACCCCCAGCACCGGGAACAGCGCTTCCCGTTTGCGGTCCCCGGAAAGCAGCATAATACCAGAGCGCAGGGCAGCGACAGGCGATGTCAAATCGGCGTGCCGTCCTACATCGGATGAGG
>JAKEEQ010000023.1 GCA_022616515.1 Chloroflexota bacterium
AATTCGCTGCGGGTGGTGTGGACCAGCGACGTGGATGGCGACCCGAACCTGTTCGCCCATGAGGCCGTGCCAATTGCCGATCCGCCAATTGTGGTGGAGGATGAAGCTGACCGTCTGACGGACGAGCCGGATATTGACCAATATCCCCAGAACTCGCCCGCCGAGGAGAACGCCTCACGGCAGGGTGCGCTACCCGCGCCGGAGAAGAACCGCTAATCACTCAACCGGGCAGGTGGCTCTGCCCCATCGTCCATTAACCAAAAAACCGCTCCCAATCTCGGGGGCGGTTTACTTTTTCAGGGTAGTTCAAATAAAAAGGAGGCGATTGCTCGCCCCCTTCACTTGCTTAGTTCTGTGTATCGCGCTTATCGGCCAGATTGTCGGCGGGCACGTTATGACCCTCTTCATCATACTTCATGAAGACGATCTTCTCGCCATCCGTATCAATCAGCACCAGATCACCCGTCTGGAATTCACCCTTCAGCAGCTTAACACTGAGCGGGCTTTCCACGTAATGTTGCAGCGCCCGGCGAATGGGTCGCGCACCATATTCGGGATCACGTGCTTCCGCCGCCAGCCAGCTTCGGGCACTGTCCGTCAACTGAACAGCCAGTCCCTGTTCACCGAGGCGTTCCGCAATTTCCGCCATTTGCAGCACAACGATCTCTTCCAAGTGGTCCTGAGATAGCGTATTGAAGATAATAATCTCATCAATACGGTTCAAGAACTCAGGCCGGAATGTCTTGTGCATGGCTTCCTCAATGCGCTTGTGGTCAGCTACCGCTTCCTTATCGGTATGCGGCACAAAACCAAGCGCACCACCACGCTTCGCAAACTCTGTTCCGAGATTGCTGGTCATGATGATAACGGTGTTGCGGAAGTCAACGGTCCGTCCCTGACCATCTGTCAGACGACCATCATCCAGCACCTGAAGCAGCGCATTCCATACGTCAGGATGGGCCTTCTCGATTTCATCGAACAGCACCACGCTGTAGGGACGGCGGCGGACTGCTTCCGTCAACTGACCACCCTCTTCGTAGCCGACATAACCGGGAGGTGCCCCGAATAGACGGCTGGCGGTATGCTGCTCACGATACTCGCTCATGTCAATGCGAACCAGCGCGTCCTCATCATCGAACAGGAACTCGGCCAGTGCCTTCGCCAGGTCAGTTTTACCAACACCGCTGCTGCCCAGGAAAATAAACGACCCAATTGGACGACGCGGGTCCTTCAGGCCACTGCGGGCACGACGAATGGCGTCGGATAGTGCTGCAACCGCCCCATCCTGACCGACGACACGCTCTCGCAGTTCTTCTTCCATGCGCAGCAATTTGTCGGATTCGGTCTCCAACATGTCATAAACCGGAATACCTGTCCATTGCGACAGCACAGCGGCAATGTCGTTCTTGTCAACGACTTCATCAAGCGTATTTTCCGACTGCCAGCGTTCAATAGCTTCCTGAAATTCCTCTTCGGCGCGGATGACCTGCATCTTGATGTTGGCGGCTGCCTCAAAGTCCTGCGATAGCGCAGCCTGCTCCATCTCGCCCTGCAAGCGTTCCATATCTTTCTTCTGATCTTTAAGCTCCGGCGGCATGGAGTACAGCGCCACGCGCAGTTTGGCGGCGGACTCATCCATCAAATCAATGGCCTTATCCGGCAGACGGCGATCCGTCACATAACGGTGACTGAGTTTGACAGCGGCTTCAAGTGCAGCATCCGTGAAGTTGATTTTGTGATGAGCCTCGTAGCGGTCACGCAGACCATACAAAATCTCGATGCTCTCCTCAATACTTGGTTCATCGACCAGCACGGGCGCAAAACGACGGTCAAGCGCCGAATCTCGCTCGATATATTGGCGATATTCATCCAGTGTGGTCGCACCGATGCAGTTCAACTCACCGCGTGCCAGCGCCGGTTTCATCATATTACTGGCATCCAGCGAACCAGTCGCTGCACCAGCCCCGACGACCTGATGAAGCTCGTCGATAAATAGGATGATCTCACCTGCACTGCGCTGAATTTCATCCATCACGGCCTTCAGGCGTTCTTCAAATTCGCCCCGGAAGCGGCTTCCCGCTACCATTGCACCCAGATCAAGCGCCACCAGACGTTTACCCATCAACAGTTCGGGTACATCATTCTGGACAATTTGCTGGGCCAAACCTTCAACAATCGCGGTCTTACCCACACCGGCTTCACCGATGAGCACCGGATTGTTTTTATGGCGACGGACCAGAATTTGAATGGTGCGCAGGATTTCTTCATCGCGGCCAATAACCGGGTCAAGTTTGCCTTCGCGGGCCAGTTGTGTCAGATCACGCGAGTATTTCTCAAGTGTGCCATAACGATTCTCAGCCTGCGGGTCGGTCACACGCTGACCGCCGCGCAAATCCTTGATACCGTCCATCACGCGGTCTTTGGTTACACCCGCTTCGCCCAAGATGCGGGCTACCGGCGTGTGGCGTTCGCTCAGAATGGCGAGGAAGATGTGCTCGGTGGAGATGTACTCGTCCTTGAGCGAATTCGCTTCTTCATTCGCCAGATCAATGATCCGCTTGACGCGGGGCGTGATAAATACCTGTCCTGTACCGCCACCATAGACATTGGAGCGCGGGCTGCTTTGCAGGATTTCATCCAGCTTGAAGCGTAGCCCCTCCACATTAACATTCAGCTTTTCCAACAGGGCCGGAATTGCTCCATCAGGTTGTTCCAGCAGCGCCAGCAAAATATGCTCGGTATCCACTTGATTGTGTCCATAACGTTGTAGGATTTCGTAGGCACGTGCGGCTGCATCCTGTGCCCGTTCTGTAAAACGATCAAATCGCATCATGGTTGTTGTTTGCCTCTAAAATGACAATTGCCGTCCACACAACGGCAATTGAGTTCAGATTGAACTTACATTATAGCCGTCGAACGTAAGATTTTTTCTAGATTCCAGCCACTTTATATTAGAATCCGATGTGTAACTTAAGTCTACAATCAGGGTCGAGCTTTGTGCAAACTTTTGTTGGGTTTTGGGTCTCTTATCTTTTGGAAGAACTGGACCTGTTTGGTTTCGCCATCTTCATACAGCAGGGTCAAAGGCAGGCTATAGATGCCGCTGTCAGTTGACACGGATACGATGAAATCCTGTGTCAGTGTAATAGCTTCACCGCTGGCCTCAATCACGTCAATTAATGCGAACCGCCGCTGTTTATCGAGGCGAAAATGTTTCCCGTTGTGGCTCGGCGGTCGTAACACTGGTGCATCATTTACTGTTGTTTCCATATGTCACCTATTGAGAAACTAGCAAACATGTCTGCCCCACCGCGACGAGTTCCTATTTGCGTGGCTGTAGGTCAATTTTAGAGACAGTCATATTAAAATGCAGTCACAGTCTCGTGACATTGCGCTACGATTTTGTAACTCCCATACCCTCGCCCTATGGCTTTCCAATGCCGTCGTCAGATGAAAATATGGTAAGTGTCAGGTGACATTTTTTAGAACAGGATTCAGGAATTTGAAACAAAAACCCCTGCACGTTGGCAGGGGCTGTAAAACCTTATTTCCCGGTAATCAGCGTAAGCCGCCGATTGCAATCAGTTTGGTCTCAAGATATTCATCCAGCCCTTCCGAACCAAGTTCCATGCCGGTTCCGCTGCTTTTCCAGCCGGGGAAAGGAGCCTCAACAGCCTGCGGGAACCATTCATTGACGCCAACCATGCCAAACTCCAATTTCTCATAGGCGCGGATGGCGACGTTCAGGTCGTTGGTCCAGACATAGGCCATCAAGCCGTAATCGGTCTGGTTAGCGCGGTCAATGGCCTCATCAAGATCATCGAAGGTTGTCACCGGGAGCACCGGGCCAAAGATTTCTTCGTTGTAGATACGACTTGCCGGGTCCACATTGGTGAGCAGAGTGGGCGAATAGAAATAGCCTTTATCATGCCCGACGGGGCGCTCACCCCCCAGGACGACTTCGGCCTGAGTATCCGCGACGAGTGATTCAAGGCGTTCCAGTTGGGTCTGGTTAATCAGCGGGCCAACACGGGTATCTTTTTCCATCCCGTTGCCCACCACCAGCGCACTCATGCGCTGTGATACAAGATCGACAAATTCGTTTGCAACGCCGCTGTGAACAATAAATCGCTGGGGTGAGGTACACATCTGCCCGGCGTTGTAAAATTTGGCGGAAACGGCGGTTTTGGCGGCTACTTCAATATTGGCATCTGGCAAAATCAACACGGGGGCGTTACCTCCAAGCTCAAGCGAGAGGCGGGTAAAGGTTCGGCTGGCCCCTTCCATCAAAATATGACCGACGCGGGTACTGCCTGTAAAGTGGACTTTGCGAACGGCTTTGTTATCGAGCAATTCCTGCCCCATCGATTCCGGTTCGCCATTGATGAGATTGATAACGCCTGCCGGGATACCGGCTTCTTCGAGCAGGTTGACCATCACCATTGCCGTCATAGGGGTATATTCGGAAGGACGGGTGACAACGCTACAGCCTGCCGCCAGTGCCGCTGCGACGGCACGTGACTGGTTGTAGATTGGGAAATTCCAGGCGGTGATTACACCCACCACGCCAATCGGCTGCTTGATGGTCATTAAGCGATTGTGTGGATTACGCGAGGGAATGATGCGACCATAGGCACGTTTGCCCTCTTCGGCGAACCATTCAAAGATTTCACCTGCCTGATACCATTCACCTTTCGCTTCACGGAACGGTTTGCCGCTCTCACGAGTCGTGATTGCTGCCAGTTCATCCAACTGGCCCCAGATCAAATCGGCGGCTTTCTTAAGGATGGCAGCGCGTTCGTAGGCCGTCTTGCCTGACCATTCAGGAAAGGCGTTTTCGGCTGCTTCGACAGCAGCACGAGCATCGTCACGATTGCCAAAGGACACGATTTCGATAACTTCTTCGGTTGCCGGGTTGATGACATCCCATGTCCCGCCATTGCTGGCGTCTACCCATTCACCGTTGATAAATTGCTTGAACTGCATGGGGGTTTATGCTCCTAAATGTGTTTATCTTCCACCGACGTTTATTGTACGCAAGTTTTTACGTTCTGGAACCAGATGTTATAAAATGCGCAGTTTATCCCCGGCTTTAGAGGGGCACTTTTAACCGCAGGCACAAAACACCGAAAATGGGTGCCTAATGTCACAATCTTAGTTGCTTATGTGGAAGGTTATCTGTTAATCGTGTAGTTGACATGTATCCATTATGCGAATCGACCGCCATGTAGACGGTCGATTTAGGGTAGTGGGGAGATTAATCAAACTTGAGGCTTTCCGCCCATTCGTCGATTTCACGGTTGGCCTCTTCTTTAGCCATACCGTAATGCTCTTGGAGCTTACCGACAAGTTTGTTACGTTGACCGGCGATTTGCTCGACTTCGTCATTGGTCAATTCGCCCCAGCGGGAGCGAACTTCGCCTTTGAACTGGTTCCACTTACCTTTAACCTGATCCCATTTCGGATTTGTCATGACCTGATTCCTTTGTACTAGCCATCCGATAGTTTTATGCTATAGAAGCACAGCTCGCTTTACATGTGACAGGCAGGTCATTTTGACATAGGTGAGTAGGTGATCAGAATGCGCCACGTTGTATAAGCTCCGGAACGGTTGATAAATGTCACGATGGACAGTCCTCAGGAGCATTTTCAATGGCTTCTTCGATCTCACTGATACGGTTTTCCGGGTTCGGATGCGTGCTGAAGAACTCTGGTGGCCGGTTGCCACCGCCTGCCTGAGCAAGGACAGTCATCACCTCAACCATAGCCTCCGGCGAATATCCGGCGTCAATCATCAAACAAACCCCCAGTGCGTCGGATTGAAGCTCATCGTCTCGCCCGTAACTCATATTGATTAACTGTCCAATCACAGCGGCTGTTTGGGCAGCGTTTGCATCACCCGACGCAACCCCAACGGCACCGACCAGTCCATTGGTCAGCTCGTTCTTGGCAAGTTGCTGGGCGCTGTGACGTGCCAGCACATGGACAATCTCATGTGCCAGAACTCCCGCAACTTCGTCTTCATCATCAAGTTGATTCAGCAGGCCAGTTGTGATAAAGACTGGACCACCGGGTAGTGCGAAGGCATTGATCGTCTGTGGATCATCCAGAACATAGAACTCGAACTCCCAGTCCGTATCATTAGCAACGCTTTCACGAACCAGTCGCTGACCAATTTCAGCAATGCGTTGTTGAAGCTCTTCATCGGGATGCAGACCGCCAAACTGGTTGATAATTTCGGGTGTTGATTGATCACCGAGAGCAATTTCTTGTTCTCTGGTCAGACTGACATGTTGATCTTCGCCTGTGACAGGATTGTATTCCTGCGAGGCGAAATAGGAGATTATCGAAATTGCTGAAATGATCAACCCGATCACGATGCGAACCGTTAATCCATTACGCCGTCTCATATATATTCTCCTTGTACACATAATCGACATCAAAGTGATCGAATGATTCATACACCGCCCCTACCGTTGCGCCAAAGAGCACATGACTTAGCAGAAGCACATTACTGTGAATAGCGAAGAACCACTCGAAAAAGACGGTCATGGTGTACAAGTTGATCCCGTATAAGGCCAGTCCTAATATCGCGCCGCCAATCACTCCCACGAGGAGGCCCCAGCGATGGATCACGATAGCAATGATGAGGCTGAAAACAATCGAAAGAGCGTAATGGACAAGTGCGCCCAGAGCAAGAACATCGGCCCCGGTGCTGGTTACGGCATCATTCCCTAATACGAGACCTGCCGTATATCTGAGCACCAGCAACCCGCTCACATCATAAAACATTGGCGTGAGTAGCAAATTTGTAATCAGATGAACGGTCCCGCCAGCGATGCCAGCCAGTGGGATTGCTCGCCACGTTACGTTTCTCTGTATTGCATCTATCATTTTCGCTGTATCTCCAACAGTTGCTCATTCAGCAAAAACCCCTCAAAGACAGACTTAACCTGAGGGGTATAGCATTTTGGGTACGAATTGTGCAGGGTAGGCTCTAAACGTATCCAAACAAGACCAGGACGAGGATGATCAGAAGTAACAGGCCCAACCCTCCACTGGGACCATATCCCCACGTACGGCTATACGGCCACTGTGGAATAGCTGCCAATACAAGCAAGACCAGAATGATTAGTAGCAAGGTTCCCATTGAGGAATACTCCTTTTGCTGATGTCAACCGTTACCTGGTAAAAAGCCAGCAACCGAATCGTTATCAACATTCATAAACGACTCTAAAATATATTGTCCGCGAATATGAAGATTGTCACATGAGCAAGGGTGGTGCTTTTCAGTTAGGTAAGGTAGAGGGGATACTTGTGGGTCGAGTGTATCAGACAAGTAGATTATTATTCTGCAACAATAAAAGGCAGTGCGGCAGGATGGCTGAAAAAAGGAGCGTGATGATCCTCAAGCCGCGCCTTTCACTCTAATTTCGCGCACGAGGCAATATTTATCCGATCTCCTCGCCAGCCTCGCACCTGCCTTCCGATAACATGCGGTTAGTCGACAATTTTGTGTTCGACCGCCAATGCGACGGCCTGAGTGCGGCTGTTTGTTCCCAGTTTGCTCAAAATACTACTCACATGATTTTTTACGGTTGAGGCACTGATTACTAATTCTTCACCGATTTCTCGATTGTTTAAACCTTCAATCATCAAGACCAGCACCTCACGTTCTCGATCTGTTAAGTCGTGGCCCAGCGACGGCGGGCGTGTTGTGGCGTGGATCAAGACCTGGGCAGCCTCCGGCGAAAGCGTGGACTCGCCGTTGTATGCTCGGCGTATCGCGGCGGCAAGGTCGTCTCCTGAAATGTCTTTCATGAGGTAGCCAATTGCACCAGCCTTCAGCGATTGCTGCACATGGTCCTCATCACTGAAACTGGTCAGGGCGATAACTTGCGTTTGGGGGCATTTTTCGCGAACAAGGCGCGTGGCCTCAATCCCGTTCATCCGTGGCATAATCATGTCCATCAGGATAACATCAGGACATTCATGCTCAATCATTGCCAGGGCCTGTTCGCCATCACTGGCCTGATTGATCACCAGCAAATCCTCAAAGTCTTCAAGTAATACTAATAGCCCTTCGCGTACCATTTTGTGGTCATCTACAATCATAACTTTAATTTGTGTCATCTCTATCCTCACTTGCGTCAGCAGCCACTGCAACTAATATTCGTGTTCCCTTGCCGGGCTTGCTCTGTATGCTGATAGAAGCACCGATATTCTCTGCTCGTTCCCGCATAATTCCCAAACCCAGGCTGGCATTTTGGACCTCAGCCTCATCAAAACCGCTGCCATTGTCAACAATTTCGAGGATGATTCCATCTTCGTGGGCCTGAGCCTTCACACTAACATGGGTGGCCTGAGCATGTTTTTCAATGTTGTTTAGCGCTTCCTGCGTTATCCGGTACAACGCGATCTGTACATCCGGTGACAAGGGTGGAATATCATCTATTTTCATAACCAATTTAAACTGGCGTCTCCCCTGAATGGGCTTAAGATACTGCTCAAATAACTGTTTTAAACCTATTTGCGTTAAGGACGCAGGGCGCAGTTCGAGCAGCAAAATGCGCATTTCACTGAGTGCTGTGATAGTGAGTTCATAGACCGTTTCCAGTAGTTCACGCGCTCGTTCAGGATCTTTCTTCCAGCGACGCAGCGCGGTTTCGGCCATGGTGCGACACGTGAAAATGGTTTGAGTGACGGAGTCGTGAAGTTCACGGGCCAGACGCTGCCTTTCTTCAAGTGCGGCAAGATTCTGGGATTTATGATAGAGTTTCGCGTTTTGAATGGCGATTGCAGCCAACTCGCCAAAGGCACTCAGCCGGTGCACATGATGCTCTGAGAAGAAATCAGGTTTTTGACTGAATAAATTTAAGAAACCAATAATGGACTCTTGAAGTTGGATTGGTACTCCAACATATCCTCGAACGTTGGCAACCTCTGCTATAGATTCCATTTGCGTGTTTTCTTGTAAATCAGCAACAAGAACCGGCTGGCGGTTGTCGTACATGATGTCCGTGTAATACCCATAGTCGAGTTGTAGGTGGCGCTGGGCAACGAGTTCTTTCGTATTGTGTTTGTTGCCCTCATCAAATTGGATAACGTCAAAGTTTCCCTCGTCAATGATCGTAATGGAAGCCGAATCATGAGGAACAACCCGATAAAGATTTGCCAGTATTCGTTGCAAAACCTCCTGTTGGTCGAGACTGCTGGTTAAAACGGTAGCGATGTCGCTCAATGCTTCGGCAAACTGCCGCTCTTCGGCCTCGGCGATTTCCAGCATCTTGCGGTCGGTAATGTCAGTGTACTGTTCGATACGCCCACCAGCATACATGCCGTCCCGTATTGGCTGGCTCCAATGTTCAAGCCAGCGCTCCTCGCGGTCACCGTCGGGCAATACATGGCACTCAAAACGATCAGTATGGACTCTTTGTTCGTATGCCTCAAGTAACCGCGCCGCAAAATCGTCTGGATCGGCAAAAATACACTTTAACTCGTCATCTATGAGGATACGCTTATCACGCCCCACAACATCCTCACGTTGAAAGCCAAAATAGATTTCCACTGCCTCGTTACACCACACAACCTTGAACTCTTTATCAAGGATGATAACGGCCACCATAGACGTATCAAACACATCATCAATCAGTGAACGGTACTCCTGCTGGCTGCGGCGTAGCTGCATCTCGATGCGGTTGCGTTCAATTGCGTAACGAATCGAGCGGCGCAGGAGTTTGGAGTCAACATCACCTTTTATGAGATAGTCCTGTGCCCCGGCTTGTACGGCCTCGACACCAACAAACGTTTGATCTGTCCATCCTGTGAGGACCACAATTGCCACATCCTGTGCTTCGGAACGCATTTTCATCACGGTATCAAGGCCATAACTATCAGGCAATGACAAATCAAGAAGGATGACATCAAACTGCTCGTTCCGGGCACGATCCATAGCCCTAGCAAGTGTTTCACATGATGTTAAGAGAAAGCGGCTATCTCCTCCATCTCCCAGCATTTCACTGATTAATCGTGCATCACCGGGGTCATCTTCTACCAATAATACGGCAATCTGTTTAATGAACATAATGTCCTAACGCGGTGGTAATTTGACGATGGAGAACCAGAATCCTTCGATAGTTTTGACAATGCGGACAAATTGATTGAGATCGACTGGCTTGGTAATGTAACAATTGGCGTGCAAGTTATAACTGGTCAGAATATCTTCATCTGCCGCTGAAGTTGTTAGCACAACAACCGGAATTCTTTTCAGGTCGTCGTCATCCTTAACTTCCCGCAGAACTTCTCGACCATCCATACGCGGTAGATTCAAGTCTAGAAGGATAATATCGGGTTTGGGTGCATCAGCATAGCGTCCCTGACGGCGCAGAAAAGCCATTGCGTCAACGCCATCCTCAACAATATGCAGCGTATTGCGAACTTTGCTGGCCCTCAATGCCTCCTGCGTCAGGCGTACATCGCCCGGATCATCCTCAACAAGAAGGATTTCTATTTCTTCAACCAGCATGAGTCCATGTTCCCATCCTAGCCCGGCAGAGTGAAGTAAAATGTTGTTCCCTTATCAGGCTCCGATTCGACCCAGATACGTCCATCATGATTTTCAACGATTTTCTTACAAATCGCCAGCCCAATGCCTGTGCCGGAATATTCTCGTCGGCTGTGAAGCCGCTGGAAAATCACAAAAATACGGTCAAAGTATTTCGGGTCAATGCCAACACCGTTATCCTCTACCCAAAACTGCCACTGACCGCCCACTTTTTCAACACCAATGTGAACGCGCGGCGAATTTTCACCGCGAAATTTTATGGCGTTGCTGATAAGATTCTGGAACAATTGTACGCTCTATGTGAAATTAAAAAGCAACGTCAGCATCCCATTGAAAAGACTGAACATCAATGCTAAAGCGTGTGTACAAGATGCGTTTGAGTAAATG
>JAKEEQ010000302.1 GCA_022616515.1 Chloroflexota bacterium
ATAAGGCCAATGTTTTGAAGGAAACGTGCGGGTTGTTTCGGCGGGTTGGCTTTGAAGTTGCCAGCCAGTATCCGCAGTTGACGGTTAATGAGTTGCTGGTAGATACGGCAGCGATGAAATTGGTGCAACATCCTCAGCAGTTTGATGTGATTGTCACCACAAATTTGTTTGGCGATATTCTGAGTGACCTGACGGCGGGATTGGTTGGCGGGTTGGGGATAACACCGTCGGCCAACATTGGTGATGGACGCCCGGCGGTCTTCGAGCCAGTGCATGGCAGCGCCCCGGACATTGCCGGACAGGGTATTGCTGATCCACGTGCGGCAATTTTGAGTGCGGCCATGATGCTGGATTATCTGGGTTTCGCGGAGGAGGCCGCACTGCTCACCAGAATAACCTATGCAACACCACACGCAGGCAGCACCATTCAGACAACAACACACATAAAGGAACAACTTGTACATGAACTTGCTGCACGATCTGGTTAGTATTTACAGCCCATCAAGGCATGAACGCGAGGCCGTGAGCTTTCTGGTGGATTGGATGAATGACAATGGCTATGCAGCGACCATTGATGAAGCCGGAAATGCGGTTGGCATGCGTGGTTCCGGCGAGAATTTGCTCATTTGGCTGGGGCACATTGACACGGTAGACGGTGAGATTCCGGTGCGAGTGGAAGATGGATTGCTGTATGGACGAGGCAGTGTGGATGCTAAAGGGTCGTTATGTGCGTTTACCGAAGCGGCGGCTCAGGCTGAAATCCCGGCAAATTGGCGGGTAATGGTAGTCGGTGCGGTGGAAGAGGAAATTGCTACCAGTAACGGGGCAAAGTATATCCGCGACCATTACCAACCAGACATGTGCATTATTGGAGAGCCAAGCGGGGCAGAGCGAATCACGCTGGGTTATAAGGGGCGTTTGCTGGTGGATGTTGAACTGTCACAGCCCATCGCGCACAGTGCCCGTCCTGAAGCAAGCGTCGGCTCGATTGGCTCTGACTTCTGGCAGACGGTTAATGAGTGGGTGACGGAAATCAATCAGGAGCGAGAACGTTATTTTGATCAGGTGTTTGCGCAGCTGCGCTCGATTAACACCGATTCAGATGGTTTTTGCGAAACGGTGCATATGACACTTGGCTTCCGCCTGCCGCCGGATTATTCGCCCGAAACAGTATTCGAGCAGGTTCAAGCGCTTGCTTCTCTGGATGCCAGCTTACGCCCCTACAGCATGGAACGGGCCTATCAGGGGAACAAAAATAATGCGCTGGTGCGGGGTATGTTGAAGGCTATACGCCAGCAGGGGCATCGCCCGAACTTTGTCTTGAAAACAGGCACGAGTGATATGAATGTGGTGGGTGCAACGTGGAACTGTCCGATTATTGCTTATGGCCCCGGCGACAGTAATCTCGACCACACGCCCAACGAACATATTTCGCTGGATGAGTATCAACAGGCGGTAGCGACGCTGCGAAGTTTCATTAAGGGATTGGATTAAGTTGGCGGAAACCGCATCAATCAGGCAGCGGACGCCCAACGGGGCGTCCCTACGCGAGGCGTTAATTTTCACTCTTGTGGAAGATCATACGGGCCGAAATAGCGATATTGGATGGCGGGTTGTTGCAAGCTATTGCTGAGGTCGTGGGCGTCCGGCAGTTCAAAAATGCTCTCTGTATCCAGATTCGATGTAGCGTTAAAAAAACTGCTGAAAATGCCAAAGTCAAAGGGGTATTCCTGAACACGGTAGTTCGAAATTCCAGCCAGATCGGCAGCCCGCTCGATAGAGTCTTCTTCGTAGCCAATGTCATCTATCAAGCCCAGATTAAGGGCATCTTCGGCGACCCAAACCTGTCCAGTTGCCAGTTCACGCACATCGGCTTCACTCAGATTCGAACCGGGACGATTCGCCAGCGTAGCAATAAAATTGTCCAGAAGCACGTTCATCTGTTCGCGCCAGAAAGTTTCCTCTTCGGCGGTCATGTCGCGAAAGAAACTGCCAAAGTCTTTTGAATCGCCTGTAGCAACCACCTCTGGTTCTATCCCGATGTTTTCCAGCAGTTCCTCGGCATTGAAAAAGTAACTGATGACGCCGATGCTGCCGACCTGTGAACTGCGCGTGGCGTGAATTTCGTCAGCGGCACTGGCGATATACAGGCAGCCCGACGCGCAAATGCCCTGTACGCTGACCACGACGGGTTTGTTGACCTGACTCAGCGCGTGCCAGATTTCGTCGCTGGCATTGACTTCACCACCGGGGCTGTTGGCACGTACCACAATGGCTTTGATGTCGGACGTTTCTTCCATCCATTCAATTTGCTGGCGCATATAACCTTCGGAAGCGCCAAAACCATCACCGCCGAGGATTGGTCCGGTCAGGTCAATGACACCGATAGCAGGCCCGGTTTCAAGTTCGCCTTGCCCAAATTGATCGACAAACTGGTTAAACCAGAGTCCGGTAGCGAAACATAAAAAGGCACAGGCACAAACCGGCAGAAAAAAGCCGACTGACATCGCGGCAATCACCCACAACGCCGTGCGGTTTACCAGTTTACCTTCGTTACGAGGTGGTGGTGATGAATATTGCGGCGGCGGAGGCGAATAAGACGGTGATTCATCACCGAGAGAGGGCATCCGAGAGGGCGGCAGATTGGACATTTTATCTCCTTATCTGTTCATTGATTCTAATTTTAGCTTGTTTTAAAAAGGGGGAAAAGCAATAATTGTGTTAAATACAGGAGGCAGACAGCAGTGCACAAGGTTAAGGTAAGAGTTCCAGCTACAATTACCAGTCTGGGGCCAGGATTACATGCGCTTGGCGTGGCAGTGAGTTTGCACAGCCGGATTGCCCTACAGACGCGCTCCGACAGTCAGTTGTCCGTTTCGGTAAGTGGCGATGATATAGATGAAATCCCGACATCACTGGATAATCTGGCACTGCGGGCGGCGATTCGCGTGTTTCAAAATCAAGAAAATGCCCCGGCGGGACTGCATGTTGAGGTTCATAACGCCATCCCGTTCGGTTATGGGCTTGGTGAAAAAATCGCGCAGGTTGTCGGCGGACTGGTGGCGGCGCATAATCTGATTGACAGCTCACTCACGCGCGATGAACTCATCAAAATCGCTCTGAGTTTTGATTTACCATATGAGGGGATCGTGGCGGCGATGATGGGCAGTGTTTGTGCGTGCAGCCTTGACCCGAATGAGCCGCATACGCTGGGTTATGCCTCCTTTACGCTGCCGCCGACGCGATTGATTGTGATTGCACCTTCCTTTGATACGGAGTCACTGGAGGAAGTTCGTTATCCCGCGACGGTATCGCTTAATGATGCGGTGCGCATGACGCGGCAATCACTGCTGCTGGCGGAGGGCCTCCAGCGGGCAGATTTTGAGATGATAGCGCGGGCCTTCACCTACCAGATTCATCAGGAACAGTTCGTGGAAAAAATCCCACATCTGGCAGCGGTACAAAAAGCAGCGAAGGATGCCGGGGCAGCGGCGGTCATGGTGGCGGGCAATGGCAGCTTATTGGCGGCGCTGGCTGAGGAAGAACCCCACATGGTTGCCGATAGAATGGCGCGGGTGTATGAAAAAGCCGGGGTTGATGTGCGGCGGTGGGTTCTGCCCATTGACCGGCAGGGTGTAGTCATCAGTGAACTGGAACCCACCGAAGAAGTGCTACCAGAACAATCCTAACCGTAGCGAAGATACTTTTCGGCAACTTCAACGAGTTTCATCTGTGCCATGACGGATAGGCCATAGCTGCTAATCTCGTGTTTGAGCTGCTCATAGTCGCCATAGCCGTTGATAAAAGCGTTGGCGCGGGTGACGGCAGTTGAATTCACGAAGTCGCCGAGGTCAGCATAAATGGCGTGAAATTCGTCTGCAATGCTGTCATAGCGGCGCAAAGCATATTTCTGGTGATAGTCTTCGGCCAGATAAAAGCGGTCGAGCAGGCTGATTTCGGTGTTCAGTTCGAGACCTGTTTCAGATTGCAGCCGCGTTTTGATGGCCTCCGCGAGACGCCGCTGCTCATCATTGTGATACCACACGCCCGACATGTACTGGCGTCCCCATGTTGTCCCGGTGGCACGATGGCTGTTCCAGAAAACGGTCAGTAACTCCTCATAGGAAATAACCTCTGGATCGAAGTCAATCTCAACGGACTCGGCATGGTCGCCCATGCTGTAGTAGGTCGGGTTGCGCTTTTTGCCACCAGCATAACCGACACGGGTGCTGATGACACCCTGAAGACTCCCGAACCGGGAGTCGGGTCCCCAGAATCAACCGAGGGCGAAGGTCGCGGTTTCGAAAGTTGCCGATTTGAGTTGATCAATAGGTGGGATAGACATTTAGTTTCCTTGATCTGGTGTGAACCACCATAGGGATGTTGTGCTAAGATAACTGGCAACGGATTGTTGTATAAATATGATGATGAAAATTGCGGTTGCCGTCAAGACAATCGAAGCACCAGTGGCAATATTCATGTGAAAACTGGCATAAAATCCAACAATGCTGCTTATCGCGCCGAGGATCGCTGCCACAAGCATCATCCAGTGCAGGCGATGGGTGATGAGTCCGGCGGCGGCGGCGGGCGTGACCAGCATGGCGATCATCAAGGCGATGCCAACGGTTTGCAAAGAGACGACAATCGTCACCGCAATCAAAATCAGAAGCACGTAGCGCAGTAGTTCGGTTGGGAGATTCAGGGTGCGGGCCAGTACCGGGTCAAAGGAGATAATCAGGAATTCTTTGTAGAGCAGCGCCACAACAATCAGAATCACGATGCTGAACAGGATAATCAAGTTGAGGTCGGCGGCACTGACGCCAAAGAGTTCGCCAAAGAGGATGTGAGTCAGGTCTTGCGAAAAACCTTCAATGCGCGAAATCATGGCGATACCCAGTGCAAACATCCCTGCAAAAACAACGCCAATGGCGCTGTCGCTGCGCACACGTCCGGTACGGGTCAACAGGCCGATGGCGACGGCACTGAAAATGCCAGCCGCGAGTCCGCCCCATAGGAGTGGGTCCTGTTCGCTGGTGAGAGCGTCCGGGACATCGCCGCGCTTGACACGCTGGTACATGTAGGCCACGCCGGGCAGCACCGCATGGGCCAGTGCATCGCCGAAAAAGGACATGCTTCGCACGACGACTAAACTGCCCACCACACCCGACACGATGCCGACCATGATTGCCGCCAGCAGTGAACGCTGGAATATCTCAACTGACAGCGGTTCGCCCAGAAACCAGTCAATATCGCGCAGCAGGACATAAAAACCGCGTTCAAGCTGGCTTATCAATGGTGGTGATCCTCATGGCAGGGGTCGTCGGTGATCATGATCAGCCCACCATCTTCTTCCCACATGCGCAGCGTTCCGCCAAAGGTGCGGGCCAGATTGTCCCGCGTAAAAACTTCTACAGGCTTGCCGAAGACAATCTGATGGCGATTGAGCATCAATACTTTATCGAAGTGATTGGCGGCCTGTGCCAGATTATGGGTAGCAATCAAAACGGTGATGTCCTCGCGCCGCAGAATATCCAGCACGTCGAAAATTTCGGTTTCCACTTTGACGTCAACTCCCACAAATGGCTCATCCATCAGGACAAGTTTGGCCTCCTGAGCAAGGGCACGGGCAATAAAGATACGGCGGCGCTGTCCGCCGGAGAGTTCGCCAATCTGGCGGTGACGCAAATCCCATAAATCAACCTGTTCGAGGGCAGATTGCACAGCCTGCCTATCGCGCTGGCGAGGTAGGAGAAAAGGGCCAATCAAACGAGTGCGCACCATCATAACCGTATCCCAAATACTGACCGGGAAATTCCAGTCTATCGATTCATGCTGAGGCACATAGCTAATCAATTTGCTGGCCTGACGCACAGTATTGCCAGCGATGCGGATTTGTCCAGTGAAGACGGGATGCAAACCAACAATGGCTTTGAACAGGCTGGACTTTCCCGCGCCGTTTGGCCCAATGACAGCGATGCGCTCACCGGGATAGGTGGCAAAGTTGACATTCTCGCAGCCGATTTGCTGCTGATATTTCACGGTTAATTTGTCTACCGCCAGCACAGGTGGAAGTGTTTCAACAATATGCTCTTTTGATGAAGCAGGTTTTTCAAGTACGTGAACAGTCATGTACATACCCCACAGACTCGCTGATGCGTGGAGTTATGATACAATTTATCAATTACAGGGTCAATTCAGGGTTTGACTTCAACCAGTTCCAGTTGACTAAGTTCTTCAAGAGTGGCTGCCCCGGCGCAAAACATGGCGATGCGCAGTTGGGTAGTGGCTTCGCGCTCGAATTCAAGCACGGCCTCAACCGACTCGACCGCCGCTTTCAGGAATGGGCTTGCCATCCCACCGATGGTTGCCCCCAGCACAATACATTTAGCCACATCAATGCCATCACGCAGGCCGCCGCTGGCGAAAACGGTCATATCAGGCACAGCCTTTTTAACATATTGAATGCTATCTGCGGTTGGAATGCCCCAATCAGCGAAACTGCGGGCCACCCGTGCATGAAACTCAGTAGGCGCACGGTGATATTCGACCTCGCTCCATGAGGTGCCGCCTGCTCCAGCGACATCAATGGCCGCAATACCAATCTCCGCCAGACGTTTCGCCGTTTTTGGGGAAATTCCCCAGCCGACTTCTTTGGCGATGACGGGCACGCCCACGTTTTTGACGACGGCCTCCATCTTGTCCAGCAGTCCGGCAAAGTTCGAATCACCTTCCGGCTGGACGGCTTCTTGCAGGGCGTTAAGGTGCAGGATGAGGGCGTCGGCTTCGACCATGTCAATGGCACGGCGGCACTGCTCCACCCCGTAGCCATAATTAAGCTGAACTGCGCCGATATTGGCAAACAGGAGAATATCCGGGGCAACGACGCGAATGTCATAGGTGCTCGCCAGCGACTCATCTTCAATAGCGGCACGCTGTGATCCCAAACCCATCGCCATGCCGCGTTCTTGCGCCGCTGCTGCCAGATGACGGTTAATCATCTGCGCTTTTTCCGTACCGCCCGTCATTGAAGAGATGAAAATAGGGGTTTGCAGGGTTTTGCCGAATACGATCAGACTGGTATCCACCTCGTCCAGATTGAGTTCGGGAAGTGCCTCGTGCATGAAGGTATATCGCTCAAGGCTCGTTGTCAGGCGGGGGAACTGGACATCCTGTTCAAGATTGATGTCGATGTGCTGCTCTTTGCGACGTTCGGTGATATTCGTAACTTTTGTCATCCGGCTGTGTTTCCTGTGTAAGGATTTTGCTTGCAATATAGCAAAACTCTATTGTTGAGTATAGACAATGTGGGTAAAATGGCGTAAGTTTTTACCCGCCAAGGGACCGTTCAATTCCGGAGGATAGCAGAATGTCCGATGCAGAAGGCCGCGTAAAGGCACTCATCGCCGAATTATTGGGCGTTGATGAATCTGAAGTTACACGTGAAAAGAGCTTTCGTGACGATCTCGATGCCGACTCACTCGACCTCGTTGAGTTGATTATGGCATTTGAAGAGGAATTCGGTGGTGAAATTTCCGACGAAGAGGCGCAGAAGATCACCACAGTGGGCGAAGCTATTGACTATGTCAAGGAACGCATGTAGTCAACGACCCCGTAGCTTGCTACGGGGCATGGAGTAGCGACTTCATGCCCGTGTTGACCAGCCCCAGTCAGGCCGAAGGGCAAGGACTACGTTAGAGACGAATACATAGGGACGGGTGGGTGACGCTCCAGCCTGCTCCACTCCGCTGTGCTGTTAAACAGGCTGAGGGTCTAAGCCAGTGCGGTACAGATACAAAACCGTCTCATAACATGGGCGAGGAGGACTTTACCCGTGAAAACGGAGAACGGAAAGGTAACTTTCCATGCAACGAGTATTTGTGGTAGACAAAAACCAACAACCCCTAATGCCGTGTCATGGGGCACGGGCCAGACAATTGCTGAAGCAGGGCAAAGCCGCTGTCCTGCGCCAGCAACCCTTCACCATTATTTTACTTGACCGTGAAGGCGGTGAGACGCAAGCAACTCAGGTCAAGATTGATCCCGGCTCCAAAACGACGGGTATCGCCCTTGTTGCTGATTTCAAACGCGGCCTGCGTTGTATATGGGCCGCCAAAGTGCAGCACCGGGGGCAGCGCGTCCGGGACAACTTATTGAAACGCCAGCAATTGAGGCGCGGTCGTCGTAGCCGCACGACCCATTACCGCCAACCGCGCTTTTTGAACCGACGTAAGCCCAAAGGATGGTTGCCGCCCTCACTGCAAAGCCGCATCGACAACATCCTGACATGGGTCCAGCGGTTGCAGCGGTTTGCCCCGATTACTCGTCTGGCAATGGAATTGACCCGCTTTGATACACAAAAGATGCAGAATCCTGAAATCAGTGGCATGGAGTACCAGCAAGGGACCTTGCAGGGCTACGAGGTGCGTGAATACCTGCTTGAGAAATGGGGACGGCACTGTGCATATTGTGGCAAAACTGATGTACCTTTAGAAGTTGAGCATATTGTCCCCAAGACACGCGGCGGTAGCCAGCGAGTGAGCAATCTCACCATCGCCTGTGAACCCTGCAATCGGGAGAAAGGCAACCTGACCGCCGCTGAATTCGGCTATCCCCATATTCAAGCACAGGCCCAAAAACCCCTGAAAGATGCCGCCACCCTCAACAGCACCCGCTGGGCATTATACGAGCAGTTGAAAGCAATCGGATTGCCCCTTGAAATCGGGACCGGGGCACGCACCAAATACAATCGCATCCGGCAGGGCTATCCCAAAACGCACTGGCTGGATGCGGTCTGCGTCGGTGAAAGTGGCGTAGCTGTTTTCGTGGCTGAGACCATGCAGCCCTTATCAATAGTAGCAACCGGGCGACAATCGCGCCAGATGTGCCGGGTGGACAGGTACGGGTTCCCACGTACTGGAACTAAACAACAACGTATGGTCAACGGCTTTCAGACCGGCGATATGGTCAAGGTGGTGGTCACACAGGGTAAGAAGGCCGGGACCTATGTCGGACGGGTCGCGGTGCGTACCGCTGGCTTTTTCGACATCAAAACACCTACAGGAACGGTACAGGGTATCCATTACCGGGATTGCTGTATCCTGCATCATCGTGATGGGTATGTTTATCAAGCTTAGAAAGAAGCACATCACTCCTCCCCGCTGCAAGCGGTTTCCGCGCTGATTTTTTATGACTCTAAAGCACGAGGCACTGAACCTCGCGTTTTTTGTTTGAGTGCAGAGAATAGCAAGAATGGAAAAGCGGATCGCATAGACATCTGGTATAACAAAAAGCAGAGTGAAGAACCTGCCAGTGCCCCTCATTGCCAGTCACGGATATTCAAGGGAGAAAGCATCGATGTTTACAGAACCGAAAGTAGAAGAACGTCAAGCGCAGCCGTATGTCGGGATTCGCACACAGGTTCGTATGGACGAATTCGGCACGATTATTCCGCAGTTACTTGATGAGATATTCGGGTGGCTGGGGGAGCATAGTATCGCGCCAGCAGGCCCTCCGTTTATGCGCTATCATGTGATCAACATGGAGTCTGAAATGGATGTCGAGATGGGTGTTCCGGTGGCAGCGGCTATTTCGGCCAATGGTCGGGTTTCCGGCGGTACGCTCCCGGCGGGTAAATATGCCGCGCTGATCTACACCGGGATTGAGAACGGCATCAGCGGTAATGCGGCACTGCTGGAATGGGGCGCAAAGCAGAATCTGAAATGGGATCGGTGGGAGGCCCCAAATGGCGATGGCTTCGGGGCACGGGTCGAGTTCTATCTCACCGACCCCGATGATGAACCGGACCCTGCCAGGTGGGAGACAGAAGTGGCGATTCGACTGGCAGATAATTAACAGACTTTAGGAGACCGGGATGAATGTCTCGCCGAAAACGGCAATCGAATATCGCGAACGGCTGTTGATCGTCATGGAGCATATTCAGGCCAACATGGACGGCGATTTGCAACTGGACACGCTGGCCGATGTTGCCGGATTCTCACCGTATCATTTTCACCGGGTGTTCAAAGCATTTATGGGTGAACCGGTACGGCAATATATCAAGCGGCTGCGATTGCGACGGGCGGCGAAGCAACTTCTGTGCGAGGAAAAGTCGGTGACCGAAGTTGCGCTGGATGCCGGTTATGAAACAGTTTCGGCCTTCAATAAAGCCTTCAAGCAGATGTTTGGCGTGAGTCCTACTGCGTTTGACGGTCCGGTTTTTGTCCCGGACGAATTTGATGAGCAGCGCGTAACGATTGATGCTGAAATACGATCACTCCCGGCGCGAAAGGTGCTGTATGTGCGGCGTCAGGGACTGGTCGGTGGGACGTTCACGAAAGTGTCACAGGATGCCTATCGTGTGGTCTGGGCATATCTCTCCAAATACGATCTGTGGTCCTATATTGTGGCCTGTCTGGGAATTACGCCGGACGATATGGAGGTCGTGCCAGATGAGGACTGCCGTTTCGATGCCTGTATTGAGCTGTCAAAAGATGCGCAGTATCAACTCGAAGGCGAGGTACAGGAGCAGATTATCGAGGCCGGGCGATTTGCGGTGTTCATGCACATTGGTCCTTATGACACATTGTGGAAGTCGTGGCAGGTCATTTACCGGGATTGGCTTCCTGACAGTGGCGAAACGCTGCGCGATGCAGCACCTTACGAATCTTATATTGATAATCCAGCTAACACATCACCCGACCAACTGCGCACTGAGATACACGTTCCGATTGAGTAGCTAACGCATTTCTAACCACGGAACGCCATAGGCAAAGACCATTTTACCGGCGGCAGCCAGCGCATGAGGCAGCTCGTCGCCGGTTTTGAATTCCCACCAGTAATCTTCAGATGGCAAAACCCTAACATCATAGTCGTTCCATATCACGTCGGAGAGGGTGCGGCTGGCGGTATTTGCACCAGCATTAAGCCGTTCGAGTTCGATCCGAAATCGCGCAACTGGACTTTGTTCAAACGCCACCAGTTGCCAGCCTACTCTCAATGTCGCATCGTCAGCAATTTCCGGGGCGTTTCTGGCAAATCGGATGAGACCGCGTTTCTGGCCCAGTGGGTCGTCTTCCAACGCATAACCGCCAGCGGCAAAAGCCTGTCCGGTAATGGTCAAGAGCGTCTCTTTGAAGTGCGCTGTTTTGGCTGGATCATAGAACATGATGCCTCCATAAGTTTCAAATTGGTTTGTGTTGGGCGCTTTTATGTTGCGCCAACCCGACTGTCAATGCTACACTGCTAGGAAGTGCGAGTGCAATGACTACGTAAGGAGCTAAGGCTTCGATGGCGAAGATTTTTGTTGTAGATGATGAAATTGGGGCGTTGACATTAATTGGAATCATGCTCGAAAGAGGCGGCTTTGAAGTGATGAAAGCCCAGCATGCCAATGAAGCCCTTGAAATGTTGGAAAATGAGAAACCTGATCTCTTCATCCTGGACGTGATGATGCCCGACGTCAACGGTATCGAATTGTGCAAGTTGATTAAAGAGCGTGACGATACCAAAGAAATCCCCGTGCTGATTCTGTCGGCACGCGGCGACTCAAAGAGTGTCATTCAGGGAATCGAGGCCGGAGCAGCGGACTATCTGTTGAAACCCATTTTCCACAACAATCTGGTTGAAAAAGTTCGGTCTGTCCTGGGTATAAAGACCTAATCCCCGGTCTTCTGTGTTATTCCGACTTGTAAATATACATCCGTGTTGCTAAAACACGGATAGTTTTATTCCAGAAAATGTTTCGAGGCGCATATGCCGGAGATTCAGATAGATATTATCGACACCATGGGCAATATCTCAACATTGCCCCTGCCCAATGATGTCCCGATGGATGATGTTATTGATTCGGTGATAGCGCTGGCTGATCTGACACCCACCGATGAAAACGGGCAAAAATTAAGTTATCGCCTTTTTTCTCGCCGATTTCTGAAAATCCTGTCCAAAGATGGAACACTCTATACCAATGGTGTGATGGAGGGTGATCAACTACGCATTGCCCCTGAACCATTCGAGCCGTTTGTGGAATTTGTGATGTTATCCGACCCGGAAAAAGCTGCTGTCCTGCAACTCCCGCCTATCCCGCGCATCACCATCGGGCGTGGTTCTGAAAACGATATTGTCATCAGGCATCAGATTGTCAGCCGCCAGCATGGAGAGCTTATCTGGCAGGACGGAATTCATATCTACCGCGATTTGAACTCGGCGAACGGCAGCTACATCAATAATCAGCCTGTTTCTGAGCCAATGCCGCTGCCAATTAATTCTGTGTTCAGCATGGGGGAAAGTGTACGTATTTTGTACCGGGAGTCCAGTGCTACAGGTGCTAAACTGGCAACGGGTGAGCTGCCGCCATTGATTATTGACAGCCAGACCAACACCAGCTTAACGCCGCTGCCACGAGCCGGTTTGTTTATCAGTTATGTACTGCAAGAAAAAGATGCTTCCGAACCCATTGTCCAGGGACTGCGCGAAGCAAATTTCCACGTATTCTGGGAAGCGGAAATCCCGGTCGGCAGTAATCCTGAAGAAGCCGTTGAGACAAATCTAAAATATAGTGATGTGATGGTGGTGATTCTGACACCTAAAGCGGTTGCTACGCCCCGGTTAACCGAGCACTGGAATCGTTTCATCGTCATGCGCAAGCCAATTATTGTGTTGCAGCACGATGATGCAGAACTACCTGCTGCTTTATCCGATCAAAAGATTCTCCCTTATGTTACCGACCAAATAAAACTCAATCACGAATTGGCAGCCGCCATTCTGGAGATTATTCGTTGAGGACATTACGCTGTTTTATTCTCATCGTTGTGGTGTTGAGCCTCTTCCCGGCAGTCCAAACTGATGCTCAGGATGACAGAGTGACAACATTGATGAATGAGATGACTACCCGTGAAAAAGTTGGGCAGCTTTTTATGGTTACGCTCTACGGCTCACGGCTCCTCGATACCAATGACCAGTTTATCCGGGAATATTATCCGGGAGCATTGGCATTGTTTGGTTCCAATCTGGATTACCAATCGGCGGAAGAAACCACTGATCTGGTAAACACGTTTCAGAATATCAGCGTTGAGGCCAGTGGCATCCCCATGATTGTTGCTACCGATCAGGAAGGGGGCCGGGTCTGGCGGTTAATTAACGGCTTCACGCATTTTCCCGAACCGTTGTATCTGGGCGCAATGGATCAATGGTCGGCGGTAGAGGTCGGCGAATCGATGGGGCGTGAAATTCGGGCCGTCGGAGTCAACATGAACCTTGCCCCGGTGGTTGATCTGACAACGCGCGAAGATGCGCTCAATCAATATCGTGTGTTGAGCACGCGCACAATGGGTCAGGACCCGGTAATGGTGGGCAGGAACGCCGGTGCGCTGGTACAGGGCATGAGCAACGAGCAGGTTATCGGTGTACTCAAACACTACCCCGGTCACAGCCCTACCTCGACCGACAGTCACCACAATCTCGCGCAAGTCGATATGGATCGCGAGACGTTCAGCAACACCAATCTGAAAGCATTCGGCACGGCAATCGAGCACGGAGCCGAAGTGGTGATGGTCGGGCATTTATATTATCCATCCATTGAGCCGGAGGAAAATCTCCCGGCATCGCTGTCGCCGACGATGATTGGCATCCTGCGCAACGAGTTGGGATTTGATGGCGTTATTATGACCGATGCCTTTGATATGGGAGCCATTCAAAAGAATTTTGAGGTGACAGATGCAGCGGTGATGGCTATTCAGGCAGGCGTTGACATGATTGCGATGGGGCCAAACATGGCCTTCAACAAGCAAAAGCTCATCATCGACCACATCCATTCAGCAGTCGAAACGGGCCAAATCAGCGAGGAACGTTTGAACGCCTCTGTTGAGCGTATCCTTCGGCTGAAGGAAAAATATGGCATTCTCGATTGGGAACCACTGGATTCCGGTACAGTTGACCGGCGCATAGCCGTTCGCCAGACCAGTCTCACGCTCGTCGAAGCGTTTGAACGTGCTGTCACCATTGTTAAGGATGATAAGGAGGTCATTCCACTGCGCCGCCAGCGGTCCATTTCTATACTGCATCCCACAAACTGGACTGATGTCAAAAATGAATGTGCGGCGCGGATACCGGGGGCTGATTTTCTGCCGTACAATTACACGCCGGAGGCGTGGCAGTACACGGCGGCAGTAACACGTGGCCGTGAGTTCGACATCATTGTATTCTTTACCGAAAATTTGCACCGCAATGATGGGCAGCGCGACTTATATACCCGTCTCCCGGCGGAAAAGACAATTGTGGTGTCGCTCGGCACGCCCTACGATTATGAGATGCTGACGACCACGCCTGCTGGATTTGTAGCGGGTTATGCCAGTTTACCGGAGGCACAGGTTGCGGCGTGTCGTGTGCTATCTGGCCTCATCCCGGCGACGGGACGGCTGCCAGTTGCACTGGAAGGTTTTGACATCGGTCATGGAATTGTCGCGGGGGAATAGAGAATGAGCTATTATATCCGTTTCTTTACGGTGTCGCCGGTGAGTTCCCTCGTGCCATTACAGGCCCAGATGTTTCAGGAGGGGTACAGTGTCCGTCCACGCGGAACGAATATCATCGCGGTTGAATATGCCCCGGATCGAAAATCGTTTGTCATTGAACTGACCGATTCCACCAGCGATATCACGAAAAAGGAAATTGCCGACTTCATTGCTGCCGTTACGGAAGCCAACGACAGTGGGCGAGATACCGTGCTGAATCTACTCACCCGGACGCAATCCTTGATTGCGCTGGAAGTGCCCGATGACTATGAGGAAGATGAACAGGTTCTGGATTTGTTGATCGACATGATCAGTAATATGGGTGATGGGCTGTTTCATGTGGAAGATGAGGGATTCTACCAGAACGGAGAGCTTATCGTCCGGTTGTGATGGTACGCAGGCGTAGTGAATGAGAATTTTGGTCAGGCACACTGTATATTTAATAATAGACGCTTCCTGACGACCGGGAGGAGTAAAACAACATGTTTAGATTTTCCCTGCTGTGGGGGCTTGTATCCGGGCTGGGTTATTTTTTATGGCGCTTCTTTTCCCCCCAACACTCTGACCTGATTCTGGAAAATAAAGTAGTCATCATTACAGGGGCGTCGTCCGGGCTGGGGCGAGCTTTAGCAATGGCATTTGCGCGGCGGGGTGCTCGTGTTGTTCTTACTGCTCGTCGCAAAGAGTTACTTGAGGAAGTCTACAGGGACATTGAACCCTACGCTGCTGCCGCCCACATTATTCAGGCCGACCTGACCGATGACGAACAACTGCGCCGGATTGTGCCCGAAACGCTCGACTTCTTCGGGCGGGTTGATGTGCTGGTCAACAATGCAGGACGCAATGGGGGTAGTCTGTTTCAAAATACTTCCCCGGAACGCATCGACGCCCATCTTGCCCTCAACCTCCGCGCACCGATGATGTTGACCCATCAGGTACTGCCGCTCATGATCGCACAGGCAAGCGGCTCGATTATGAATATCGGCTCAACAACATCGCGTGTCGCCGCCCCGACATTTGTGTCTTACGGGGCAAGCAAGCACGGTTTGGCGAGTTTCACCGATGCGCTGCGCCGTGAAATTGAGGGGACAGGTGTGCGCGTGATGCTGGCCCTGCCGGGATGGGTGCGAACGGAAATGGTTCCACCCATGCTTGTCGAAAAAGTCATGCAGCGCGGCTTCCATGTGCTGGAAGCGGATGAAGTGGCGGAAGCGTTTGTGCAGGCACTGGTACGGGGACAGGAAGAAATTCTGGTGGGAGACTGGCTCCTGCGGGCGGGAATATGGGCGGAACGATATGCGCCGTTTTTGCACCGTCTCTACTGGCGCATCTATCTGACTCGCACCTGGATTGATGCCATACCTTGATCCGAACGATTGTGGTGCGTGGGGCTATATATGCAAGTTTAGTGATTGCTACTCTGATTTTTTTGATTCCCATCTATCTGATGGTCAACACGAGCCTCAAAGACCCCGCTATCGTTAATCTGGATAACGCATGGGCAGTGCCCCGGCGGCTGTATATTGAAAATTACTTTACTGTTCTGCGTGACTTTGGCCCACGCTTTCGCTTCAGCCTGTTCATTGCCATCGGAGCAACCGCTCTATCGTCAGTGGTAGGTTCGCTCAACGGCTACGTGCTGACAAAATTTAAACTCCCCGGACGAAACATTGCTTTCCCCTTGATGCTGTTCGCCATGTTTATGCCCTATCAAGCGATTCTCATTCCGCTGGTGCAGTTTATGCGAACCATTCACCTGTATGGTGGCTTAGCTGGTCTAATACTTATTCACACGGTATATGGCATTCCGGTCACGACCCTTATTTTTCGCAATTTTTATGCTGAAATTCCGGACGAGATTTTTGAAGCGGGCTTGATTGATGGCAGTGATTTCTTGGAGTTATATCGCCATATTGTTTTTCCATTGTCGCTGCCCGGCTTTGTGGTGGTTATCATCTGGCAGTTTACGCAGATTTGGAATGATTTTCTGTTTGGATTCTTCCTCACCAACACGACGAACCAGCCCGTTACAGTAGGGTTAGCACAATTGGTGGGCAGTGAGGCGGTCAAGTGGAGCATGCCGATGGCGGGCGCGGTTATTGTCGGCCTGCCACCGCTGCTGGTCTATATCGTCATGGGGCGCTATTTTGTGCAGGGTTTGCTGGCGGGTTCACTGCGCGGCTAAGCGCGGCTTTACGACACCCATCGTAGCCCGCAAGCAGTTCAGAACCTCGGATGGATACAGCCCGCCGGGATGCTGGATGAGAAAGGCACCCCGTCGCTCCGATAATTCTTCGGCACTGGTTCCGG
>JAKEEQ010000303.1 GCA_022616515.1 Chloroflexota bacterium
CGCGAATCTCCCGTTCCCCCATAAATGGGGGAAATGTCCGAAGGACAAAGGGGATGGGAGGTGGCGCGAAGCGATGGAGGGGTAAACCATCATTTTCTACTAAACAATTCATATTTTGTGCATCTCATTAACTGGCTGTCGCAACGCCGCCAATCCGCAGCACACCGCCCGTCATCGACACCGAGTCGATTCGATACTGACCATTGAGGGGAGCCAGCAAGTTTGTCAGGGCATTATTAATGGCTTGTTTGAGGTCATTTTCCAGTGTTTCGGATGACCCAAAACGCCCGAATTGTAAGTCTTTAATATCGACTTCCACGGCCTGACCTTCCGGTGTCTGGGAGGTGGGCGGGCGAATATCCAGCACTACCAGCGTATCAAAGGTTAGATCGCTGATCACATCCATGCGGATAAAAACCCTTGCTTCGTTGTTATCAAATAATGCCTGAAAATTCATGCGGCCTGACAGTGACTCTAATGAGGTCTGTTCGGCGAACTCGTCACGAAAACGCAAATTTAACCACGAGGCGAACTGATCGTCGGTGACGTTTACCGAAAATCGTCCACTGGTTTGCGCATTGCGCACGGCAATTGCAAAGGCCGATTCGTACTCATTGGCCTGCTGCTCAGAGGAATCAAAATCCTCGTAAAGCGGTTCAGGGCCGCCGCTGAAAAGATAGAAATAGGCTCCAATTGGAATGAGCAGCAGGGCAACAACAATTGACAAACAGCAGCAACTACTGAAGCTGGGTATCAGGCAACAACCGTCACGGTCTCGACCCATGAACCATACTCTCCTCGTGCAAGTAATACATAGAGCCTATTATAGTATCGGATTGCATGTACAACTATGCCAATCCGTTTATGCGGGCGTCACCCGCACCGGCTGAACCACCGCAGCCGCTATCCCCCGCGCCACAAGGGCGTCCGGGATTACTTTTCGCATGATGTTGAACGCCCCATTGACATCGGCATGGATTTCCCGACCATCACTGGCCTGAAATAGCCAACGTTTCACCCGCTTACCCATGTAGGTGTCATGTTTGCCAATGGGTTCTAAATCCAGAAAACTACTCTTGCTGGTGTAACTTTCCTCGGTCGCGATGACTTTTATACCCACGAGTTGCGCCTTGTAGGTCAACATCTCGATGAAGCGGGCATGGGGAATCTGCACGAAGTTCTGGTTAGTGCGTGTGCCTAAATGGACGTTCTGTTTCCAGCCATCATTTTTACCGATCACCAGTGTGCCAACACCCAATATGCGCAGCAGATCAATGAGACGGCGGCTGGCGAGATGTAGATATGCCTCAATGCGGCGATTACGTTTGTCGGTCAGACGATCTAACTGGTGGGAGATGTGACGATTGCCGTCAAGCTGGCTCTGGAGGGCAGCACGGGTTTTATTGTAGGCGTGGTTGATACTCTTGAGCGGTCTGCCGTTAACCAGAAGCGGTGCGAAGTCCGGTTGGTTGAAAGCTACAGTCGCTAGATTATCTAACCCGATGTCGATAGCGGCTACGCGCTGTGGGTCGAGGTGTTTTCCGGCTCAATCTTAGCCGTGTACACCACCTCGACCACGTAGTGCGTTTTACGGGGGAGAATGCGAACCTGATCAAATGTCTTTTGTTGGGTCTTGATTTCGATGGGCAATTTCGACGGTTTAATCACCCCCCGTTTTTGGAAAGCGGTTTGACTGACGGCTTGATCGGTATACACCAGCTTATTGCGTCCACATGCTGTGTTCTTGTACCCCGGTATTCCGGGTTTGGCTTCAAACGCCGCCGGGTTGGCTTGCCATGCTTTGAGGGCGGCAAAATAGGATTGCCAGTCGTGATCAAGTTGCATAAGCACTTGCTGGACGACTTTGGCAGGCAGTTGTTGATCGGGCAGGAGATGGTACTGCTTAAACTGCTGGTCCAGCGCATGGTAGCCCACATAAACCCCATCACGAATATAGGCTTGCCGCACCAGATACAGTGCTGCATTGTAGATATTCTTCGATGCCCATGCTGCCTGATCAATGGCGGACCAGCGGGGATCGTCTTTGTGGATGATATGCCGTTCCGCCAACTGCATCGCTGCGTTCCGTTGTGCGTTTTGCCAGGTGCTGTCCATGTTGTCGGGTGCAAGCGGTTCGATAGTGTCCTCCTTTGTTTCGCAGCGCTATTGTACACAAATATACATAGGTAGCAACATTTCCTGTGAGCTTTTACAATACAGGCACACTTCACGTTGGCGACAATATCATTTGCTCCGTTCAAAAGTCTGAAAAAACGGGACTATGATGATATCGATACATTGATTTAGTGTATACAAAGGAGTTTACACCCGAATGAAAATCATCGGTTTACTCGGTGGGATGAGCTGGCAATCTACAATCGAATACTATCGTTTAATTAATGATGCCGTGAAAGCCCGGTTGGGTGGCTTTCATTCTGCCAAAATCGTTTTATATTCAGTGGACTTTTCACCACTCGAAGCTATGATGCGAGCCGATAATTGGACCGATGCGGCCCAACTGCTCGGTCAAGCCGCCCTGCGTGTGCAAGCAGGGGGTGCAGATTGTCTGCTGCTTTGCACCAATACCTTCCATATCGTCGCACAGGAAATTCAAGAGTGTCTCTCCATCCCCATGATTCATATTGCCGATGCAACTGCCGAAAAAATTAAAACCTCCGCAATGCACAAAGTTGGCTTACTGGGCACAAACTCTACGATGGAGGGGGATTTTTACAAAGGACGAGTCGTCCACCAGCACAATCTGGAAGTATACATACCGTCTCCATCAGATCGAGATATTGTGCATCAGGTGATCTTTGACGAATTGGTCAAAGGTAAGATCAATCCCGATTCGCGCCGCGAGTATCAGCGCATTATTGAAACATTAGCAGATCAGGGTGCAGAGGCGGTAATTTTAGGTTGTACAGAGATTAGTTTGTTGATCAAACCTGCCGACAGTCCTCTACCAACTTTCGATACCACTGAATTACATGCACTGGCAGCCGTTGATTTTGCTCTGGCGGATATACAACGGACTTATGGATAGTGCAGCCGTTCCGTTGGTCGCTTCGGAAAACTCCATTCTTCGGGATTGCCCGATGGCGGCAAAGGCCACTCATCAACCTCTTCCACCTCAAAAGTATGCCCGTTGGGGTCATTGAAATAGAGGTTGCCGTTTAACCGTTTATAAGTCACATCGCGTTCGGACAAGAATTCAACCACCGCCTCCACCGACGCGCAGGCCAGCGTGAGGCGGATATTGCGCCCCGCCCGTGACACACCCAGAAAGATTCCCGGCTGCCAGACAAGCAGGTCCTGTCCATCCGGGAAACGAAAGCGCATAAAGGCAGCCCCTTCCTCTGGAACATTGTGCAGCAATTCGAGACCCAATATGTCACGGTAAAACGTCAGGCCGACCTGTGGATAGATACCCAGCATAGATATTTCGTCAATCGATGTGAGTGGTGCGATTTCACCACCAAATTGCGGGCCACGCCGGGAGTATTTCCAGGCCGGGTCGGTGTGAAATTCACCGAGGTTGCCGTCCGCGTCGTCAATGTAATAGCCAAAACCAATGTCATAAATATCCCCGCCCGACTCCTTCACTTTGCGGCGATACCATTCTTCAGCATCTTTGGGCAGTGCCAGTGCCCAATGACACAACACTCCCGCCACGCTGCCATCGGGGAAAATGGTCGGCTCGGTGACAATCAACTGCTGTCCGTCGATGTCGAAATAGGCCATATCGCCTTTGACCGCCACCAACGGCAGTCGAACTATGTCACGGTAAAAGTGGATTGCTTTACCAAGCTGGCGTACTTCCAGCCACAATTTGCTGATGCCATATACGGGAATCATTTATGTGCTCCTTTTTAACGTAATGATGCCCGAAGATGCTGTCGAGGATACTGTCAATTGGAAGGGGATGCGACCTGTTCATTCGTCGAGGGCATCTTTCAGCCAGCCGAGCGCAACCTCTCGTTCGGCAAAAAACTCCACCCGGACCGGCAAATGCAGCGCACGGACCATCGTGGAAACGACCCTGTCGACAACGCCCGGTCGTTCAACAACCAGCGCAATACGTCCCATGGGGAACTTCTCTGCCTGCGAAAAAGCGGCACGCTGGCGCTGACGCGCATGTCCAATCGGGAAATGACCGGACTTGCGCAGATCGAGCATCATTAAATACGGCTGTGCGGCATTGTGCAATGCGACCAACTGTTGAAACATATCATAAAAATCGTCAACGGCCTCTTTTTTGGCATCTTCAAAGATAAACTCATGAATGTAGTCGTCCACATTTTGGTATTGGAAATGGTCGCTCATCTCATGCCCTCCAGCCTGACTTTATTCTAACAGCAAAGCGGCAGTAGATTTACGAAATTGGCAAATCTTAATGCAGTAGTTTGCCGGGTTGCCCGGTTTAAGTTTGTGAGGGTCCAATCAATCAAGGAGAAACATCCTATGCTCAAGAAACTACTACCCGCTGCCATTGCCCTGACGCTGCTGTTAGGAGCTGCCATAGCTTTCCTGCCGGATGGTGAAGCGGAAGGGTCGCGTCACACTGCACCCGCCGACTGCTACGATGAACCGCATCTGATCAGCCGGGTACAAATGACCGCTGAAACAGACGTTTATGCCGAAGATGCGCTCGACTCGAATGTCATTGGTACGTTTGAGGCGAATGAACTGGTGACGGTGATTGGTCGCAACCGCGATGGTCAATGGCTGGTTGTGGAGTTTGATGGCAACATCGTGGGTTGGGTCCAACTGAACAGCGTCGCAATTGTGGCCTGTGATAACGTCAACGAGCCGACCAATCCTGAGCAGCCAACCGCTGAACCACCCGCCACCAACTAACCATTTCCGCCTGCCGCCTCATCATGGGGCGGCACCGCCAGTTTTATAAGAAACGCAAAATGTGAAATATGAAAG
>JAKEEQ010000304.1 GCA_022616515.1 Chloroflexota bacterium
CCTTCCCCTCCCTGACCCTCCCCATCAATGGAGAGGGAATCATACCGTCGCCGTTTTCCGGCTTCTGAAGCCATCTTAGGCTTAACTTTACACGCATGGGACGGGATGTATCCCGTCCCTACGATGCCCGACGTTGACCCACCAATCCATTCGTAGGGACGCCATACATGGCGTCCGTTTTTGAATTGACGACCCTATGACGGTAACGGGAACCGGCAGTGCATACATGTCCCGTTGGGATAAAATATCGGCGTTAATAACCAGCGGACGGGATGTATCCCGTCCCTACGATTTGTTAATCTACCACCTGACCGATCCCCATCCGTAGGGACACTATAGATAGCGTCCGTGCCTCATAGTCATCAGGAATCTATCGCCGCAACCGGGTTTCTATGCGGTCAATATTAAGTGTTAGTGAGTTTTATTTTAGCGAGTTGGGACTCAAAAAACAACATACCCCTCATTGTGTAAGCGAAACAAAAAAGGGCAGACACGTAGCCTACCCTTGAATGTGTTCAAACGACGGGTTACTTCGGGTTTTCCATATCGGGTATGGATCGGTCAAAGGCACCCGGTTCAACCGTTTGAGGCGTGCCTTCTCTACCTTCCGGCGGGTTGTCAATCAACATGTCCTTGGTATAGATCGCATCGCGGCGATTGGTGAAGGATAGTTGATATTCATGCTCCAGCACAATCGCCTCGGTGGGGCAGGCATCCTCGCAGTAACCGCAGAAGATGCAGCGGAGCATGTTGATTTCGTATGTTTTGGCGTAGCGTTCGCCGGGGCTGTAGCGTTCATCGTCCGTATTTTCAGCCGCTTCAACCCAGATAGCATCCGCCGGGCAGGCTGCCGCACACAGGGAGCACCCGATACATTTTTCCAGCCCGTTGTCGTAACGCTTCAGGGCATGGCGGCCCTTGAACCGCTCGTGAACGGGGCGGCGCTCTTCGGGGTAGCTGATGGTTGGACGGTCCATGAACGCATGCTTGATTGTCATCCAGAATCCACTAAACATACCTGTATCCCCTAACTCTTCGCTTCTTCTTCATTGTCCCAGCCACGTCCGGTCATCATCCTGATGGTACGCGGAAGTAAGCCAAACAACGCAAATGGCACTGCCAGAAATCCGCCCACAATTTGCAGGACGAGAAATCCGAGGCCACGGTCTGAGACATTCACAATTTCGGTAATATCCGCGCCGCCAACCGTTTCAGGCGTCAATTCGCGGTTGATCAGGTAGCCGAGGCCGATCACCACCACGAACAAAACAACGGCTGAGGCAAGGCGGAAAACGGCACCACCGCCTTCTTCGGCAACTACAACGGTAACGGCTGTCCAGGCAACGGAGACCATCGCCAGCGGCAGCAAGATTTTCCAGCCAAAGGCCATCAAACGGTCATAGCGCGGGCGGAAAATGGTTCCGCGTATCCAGATCATCAGTATCAACAGGGCAATTACCTTGCCTGCCAGCACCAGAACCCCCAGCAGCGGGGCACCACGTACAATGCCGAAACCGTCATCGTAACCACCGAGGAAGAAGGCCGAGAAGATGACACTGATACCGATCATGTTGATGTATTCCGCCATAAAGAACATGGCGAATTTCATGCCGCTGTATTCGGTCATATGTCCGGCGACCAGTTCCTGCTCTGCTTCGGGCATGTCAAACGGTGCACGGTTGATTTCCGCCATCAGGGCAATCCACAAAATGAGGGCGGCCAGCGGATTGCGGAAAATAAACCAGTTAAAGATGCCGATTTGCTCGTTGACAATATCGCCAAAACTAAGCGACGCTGCCAGCATCACGGGCACGGCAATGGACAAACCGAGACTGAGTTCGTAGCTAATCATGCTGGCCGTAGAACGCAGCGCACCCAGCATGGCATATTTATTGCTGCTGGCCCATCCGGCAAGGGTGACGCCGTAAACGCTGATACTGGTAATGGCAAGCACCCACAGCACCCCGACATTGGGATCAATGAGACCCTGCGGCACTCGATACCAGTCGCCGCCGAACCACGGGATCAGGAGGGGTGGCCCTAATGGAACCACCGCCAGCACCGTGAGGGCGGGTATGACTTTCAGCATCGGCGCTAACCAGTATACGACCTTGTCGGCGTTGGCCGGGATGATCTCTTCTTTAAAAATCAACTTGATACCATCCGCAACGGGTTGCAATAAGCCTTTCGGACCGGCACGATTTGGTCCGACCCGCGACTGAATGAGCGCGATGAAGCGGCGCTCCAGCACGGTGGTATAGGCAAATCCAGTCAACAAGATAAAGAAGATCAACAGCGAACTGACAATGGAGTGCACAGTGCGACAGGTTGTGTCGGCGGTACACTCAATAATCACACTGGGGTCGTCGGGACCCATCAAAAAACCGATGATCTCTTCGAGAAATTCCATTTTTCTACGCCCCCACAGGTTCGGCGATTACTTCAATAGTTTCAATCGCGGCGGGTGCAAATGGACCGGGCTGGCTGGTCAGGCGTTTCGGCATCAGCACGAAGCCTTTGGGCGCATCCTCACTTACGACGGCAAGTGCTTCGTACTGTACACCGTCAATGGTGACGCCCACACGGGACCCACCTGCGATATTAGCGGCATCGGCGGGGTTAATGACGACAAATGGCTCGCCAATCCGCTGCTGCATCAGTTCATCACTATATTTGAATAAATAGCCCCGGTCGTAAAGACGATTGACGGGAATCGCCGTCAGGCCCTTGTAGCTGGTTTTCTTGCCCTTAGTGGCGAATTTAGACGGTTTTGCGCCTTCCGCTTCGCTGGTGGCGGGATACTGGACACCCAGCCCGCCGTTATTCTGGTAGGCCGTGCCGCCGTAGTACAGGTCATCACCGCCCACATCGGGGAACTGGCGTTCAACCACCGCTAATGCGGGATACGTCAAGCCTTCGTAGGCCGCAATCTCGCCCGCTAATTCCTTGAAAACACCCGCTGTCAGGCGTTGTACAGCCGAACCATTCAAACCGTTACGAATGCTGGCGAAAATCCTCCAATCGGTCTGGCTTTGCCCGATGACGCCCTGTGCGGGGTAGAAACGCTGGACACGCCGTTCGCCGCTGGTGAACGTCCCATCCCGCTCCGCGAAACTTTGGCTCGGCAGAACAACATCCGCAACGGCGGTGGTGGGTGTATCGAACAGTGAATTGACCACGATAAATTTGGCTTTGCTCAATCCGGCAGCTTCGGCGCTTTCGCCAATGGGATCGCAGCCCGCAATGAACAGGAGATCCGGCACTTTAGCCATCATCTCAGCGGTGGCTTCGGTGCTGAAGCCCACATCAAAGGCCCCCTGTACATTGGCCCCTTCCCAGACCGCCAGCAGGCCATTATTGGGTCGCCCCACATGCCCGGTGCTGACCAGCAGATTGGCGCAGGCGTTCATCAATTCGCCGTGCTGCTCAAGCGTCATGCCCTCGGCTCCGCAGATCAAGACCAGATTTTCGGCATTCGTAACGGCCTCGTGTTTCGCCAGATCATTGACCGCGCTCACTGCCGCGCCGTAATCATAACGGATGCTGTCGGCGGCATAGTGGTCCAGCCTGGTCTCACGAGCGTTCAGTACAAGAATTTTTGCACCCCGGTCACCGGCTACCTTCGTCCGCAAATACCAGATAGGCGCTTCTTCTTCGATGTCGCTAGCGACCACTACAATCGTGGTGCCGCTGCCCATATCTTTGAAGTTCGTGCCAACACCAACACCGACTTGAGCAATGATGTCGCCCCCGGTCATAGTGGCAGGATAGATGCTGAGCTTGGCACCGGCATTGACAGCCTGCGCCAGTTTACGGAGTTCCCACAGGTCTTCGTTGGATAGGGTCGGACCCGCAATAGCACCGACGCTGACATTCGGCTTGATATGCTTGCGGATGACTTCCAGTGCGTGGTCCCATTCCGCCTCGACCAGACGGTCACCGACACGGACTTTCGGTTTGGTCAGGCGTTCAGCGGCGCGGGTGTGGTGATGACCAAAACGGGTCTTGTCCGAAATCCAGATTTCATTGACGGCCTCATTCTGGCGAGGCATCACGCGCTTAATGATCACGATACCGCCCGCGTCGCGGTCAAGGCGGGTGCTGAGGCTGATGTTAGCCCCTTCCGGTCCGTAAACGTCGAGACTGGCAATATCTTTGAGTTCCCAGGGCCGGGCCTCGAAGCGGAAGTCAGCCGTGGTGAGCGCCCCGACCGGACAAATATCGGTGGTGTTACCGCTGAAATAGGTGTCAAATGGCGGGTCGGATACGGTGATAATCTGTAATTCGCGACCACGTTCGTGAAAAGCCAGCACATCATCCCCGACGATTTCGTCCTGAAAACGGGTGCAGCGGGCACATTGGATGCAGCGTTCGCGGTCGAGATAAATCAGTTCGCCCAGCGGAACATGTTTGGCGAGGCGCACCTTGTCTTCCCAATAGAAGACGGAACGGCCCGGACCGTGCGCCATCGTCAGATTCTGGAGCGGGCACTCGCCGCCCTTATCACAGATGGGGCAATCCAGCGGGTGACTGGTCAGCAGGAATTCAATCATATCATCCCGTGCTTCAATAACAGCATCGGTATTGGTGCGAACGACCATCCCATCTGTAACAGTGGTGGTGCAGGCGGTTTGCAATTTCGGGAACCAGCGGACCTGTGGTTCGCCATTCTCACCTGTTATGACCTCGCCGCTGTCACGGTCGCGCATAATTGTCCCCAACTCGACAAGGCACATGCGGCACATACCCACCGGCTCCATCTTGGGGTGATAGCAGAAAACCGGGATGCCATTGTCCGCGTAGAATTTAGCGACATCGACCAGATTTGCCCCTTTTGGCACTTCATAGGGCTGGCCGTCGATATAAATCGTGACTAATTCGCTCATATAAACCCTAACCCGTTTCGTTACATGCGATGAATTTTAGCGTAAATGAGTGCAGCGTACATCCTGAACTTACATTTAATATGACATGCTTACCCCTCCCTGGCCCTCCCCATGCTTGGGGAGGGAAACAATTCACCAGCCTTACATGAAAGAGCATGGCTTTGTCTCTCCCAAACATGGGGGAGATGTCCGAAGGACAGAGGGGGTTTTGCATTTCAATACTGCTCTGCCAGACGCAGACCACGCCGGGCGCGGTCGATCACGGTCTGTTCTCTATAATCCCAATCGCTGGCGGCCAATTCGTGCATCGCCACCTCAAGCGCCATTTCGAAGTCGTCAACGGCAAGATACGGTTCACGTTGTTTGAGCCAGTATTCACCACGAAGCACGTAGTTTAAGGCACGATTGGGCTGGCGCTTGATGGCGTCATTAATCTGGCGCAAGCGGTGATCTGTCATTATGCCTTCGCCGGAACCGGTTTCTTGCTGGCGGCCTTCGCGCCTTCCCCGTTGAGATAAGCATCGTACTCGCTGCGGAAATGCTTCAACGTACTCAGCACCGGATTGATGGCAAAGTCATTCAAGGCGCACAGGCTCTTGCCTGCCATCTGGATAGAAACAACTTCCAGCCGTTCAACGTCACTTTCGGTAGCGTCACCAGCCAGCACACGATCCATCAGGGCTTTGAGCCAATGAGTTCCTTCACGGCAGGGTGTGCATTTTCCACAACTTTCGTGCTTGAAGAATTCCATCATCCTGTGCGTGGCCCACACCATGTCAGTATCCTCATCCATGAAGATGAACGATGCCGACCCTAATGTTGAACCCAGACTGGCAAGTGCCTCATAGGTGCATGGCGCATTGAGTACCTCATCGGTTAATGGCAGCACCGGACCGGATGCACCGGACGGCAGCAGTGCCTTGAGCTTCTTGCCATTCTGCCCACCACCGGCCAGTTCAATCAGATCGCCAATGGTGGTTCCCAGCGGGACCTCGTAGTTGCCGGGATTCTGAATATGACCGGACATACAGAAAATCTTGGTTCCCGGGCTTTCCGGTGTGCCAATTGCCAGATAAGCATCCGCCCCGTTATTGATAATCCACGGCACGTTGGCGAGGGTTTCAACGTTGTTGACGACGGTTGGCTCGTAATACAAACCGCCGCCAACCTGCGTCGGGAAGGGGGGACGAACGCGCGGCTGTCCCAGCAAGCCCTGCAAGCTGCTGAGCATGGCGCTCTCCTCACCACAAATATAAGCTCCTGCGCCCAGATGGACATAAATCGGGCAGCTCCAGCCGCTGCCCAGAATGTTCTCGCCTGCCAGATTTTCTTTGTGGAGTTTTTCGATACAGGCTTCAAGGTCGTGGGCCAGATCCCAGAATTCACCGCGACAATAGATGTAGATGGCGGTGGCTTGAATCGAATAGGCGCAAATTAACGACCCTTCCAGAAGCTGGTAGGGATTATTCTCTAATATCTGGCGATCTTTAAAAGTGCCGGGTTCACTTTCGTCGGCATTGACCGCGACATATTTCACCGGGTGATCTTTAGGAATGAAACTCCATTTGCGTCCCGTAGAAAAACCAGCCCCGCCGCGACCACGCAAATTTGAGTCGATGACGATTTGAATAACATCCGCAGGACTATGGTCGCTCACGCATTTGCGCAGGGCGTCAAATCCGCCATTTTTAACATAGACATCATAGTTGTTGATGTCCGGAATCTCTTTGTCGCGTAACAATATGAGACGTTCTTCAACCATTCGCGTTCTGCTCCGTTGTTAGTTGTGACTTCTTTGGGCTGGTTACCCAACCGAAAATCGCACCGAAGAATACCATCGCATATCCCCCGGCGAGAATCATGGGTCCGACGGTCAGCCCTGATGTTGCAGCATAAAGCAGGCCATACAGGCCGATCACGATCATGGGCAAAAAGACCCAGGCGCGATTGATAAATCCCAGCGCGATCACCGTTATTCCGCCAAAAATGACCGATACATAAATGGTCCCATCGAAGATGCGGCGCACCATATACCCGGATGGGCGTTTGAGGTCCCGGTTTTCCGGCAAATCGTTCCCCGTGAAGCG
>JAKEEQ010000305.1 GCA_022616515.1 Chloroflexota bacterium
ACTTGTCATTGAACTGTCCTCCTAAGTTGGTTGGTTTGCTGACTTCCCATCTTGGGAGACAGTTCTTTTTTGTCAACCCTATTTCACATAGAGCGTATTGTTGTTTCGATCAGTGATAATGATCGCGAAACCCTGACTCAGGTATGGGATGCCCGATTAGGCGAGCTTGTAGATGTTACTAAACAACAGTGGACTCCTGCTGTTCCTATACAAAACGACTCAATATTTTCCCTGAATTATGAAGGACTGGAAAAAAATCTTATATATTGGGATCGGCAAGGACAGGAATATTTGATTAATGGTGATGATGGTGTTGAACGATGGAATGCCAATGAAAACAGATTGGTGGCTCGATTTGATGTCTGTATGCATTCAGCCAGTTCGACTCTCGACTATATACTCACCTGTCAAAATCAAATTCTGGATATGGTAAATAATCAAATTATCCTTGAACAGGGTCTACCAATCATGATCGCATTTGGATTTCATCCAGAGCAAAACCTGTATGCGGTCGCTGATTTTAGCGAGGATAGTGAAACACGAACCACGACAGTAATTGATCTGGAGAGCGGTTCATCGACATCTAAGATTGAGTTACCTGGCACTGGTTTCGGACCAGACAGTGGTGGGTGGGGCATATCAGAATTTGGATGGAACCATGAAGGTAATTTGATTTGGATAATGAGGGAATTACCAGTTTCACCTATTGCTGCCAGGAATTTCACAGTTGTTGATATTGAGCAAGGTCAGGTACTCGCAACAGGCGATTATTTAATGTCATGGTCACAAATTCATCCCTCCGAACCTCTGGTTGCTGGCCTTTTAACCTCCGAAATCGTTGATGGCCGCATCGAGAAGCCGGAAGAAGATATTGTCCAGATCCGCGATATGCTGACCCAGGAAGTACTCTATGAATATCGACTTGAGCAATTCGCTGTTTTAGGAATGCGCTGGAGTCCTGATGGCAGTCAATTAGCAATTGCAGATCGTTTTGGAAGAGTCCATATTTGGGATTACGATGGTTAGGTGAATTTCACATCGGACCAAATATTCTGAATTGAGTAATCTAAATATTTTTTGGGAGAAAAATTATGGCTAAAGAACAATCTGAATCCGGTGAGAGAGTACCCAGTCTCGATCCAGTTTTGCGTATTGTAGGAGATTATGCTGAGATTGCCAGAAGACTGGAAGCAGATATCAATCAGTTAAGACTGTTGTTGGAGCAAATGGGTGAAAATGACGGGAAGTATCTATATATAGGATTCGCTTGGTTCCGATACCCAAGAAATGATGACTGGGAATTTGCTATTCAAAGTTATAGTTATCCTGGTGTACAAATCAATCCAGTTTTTGATGGAAGACTGGATTTTCCTCCTGAAACAGGACAAGATAATCTTCATTTTTCAGCCCAATCCCTGTATCAGATTAATATATCAGAACCCTGGGCTGTTGGTGGGCTTTCTGAGAGAGATACCAGGCAACCATGCACCATTTGTTAACAAGATACATGTTGAAAAAGGATTTAATATCTCACTGCGTTAGGTGATGGTAATTTTTGATGGGTAAAACAAGCATAGAGATTATGCAATTATGTGTAATAAACTTGGGAATTGGATGGTAAATGAAAACACCAACCATCCAATCCCAAGTTTGTTGGGCAAATTTAGGACGATTCCTGATGATTATGGGAGTGTCGCCATGAAACACTACATCCTCAAAAAAAATTGGCTGATTGTCATTATTTTTATATTAATTTTAACAGGATGTCTTCCAAAAAGTAAAATAAATATAAAATTGTTAGGACCTCACAATCATGAGTTTAGTGGAAGGGCGGATGTAACCTTTTGTTCCCAGATAAACTCTGAGACTGAGAAGATCTCAATAATACATTATTTGGACTCTGATTATAGTGTAGTGATTTATTTGCTATATACTACATCAATTGGTAAACATAATCTATCATCTGAAATTGATCGTGTTAGGAATTATGGAATTCACATAGTTACTCCTTACCTACCAATTGGTACTAACTATAGCGAGCCTGATCTTATTCAGGGCACAATAACGATTGACCATTTCGACAAAGACTATTCAGGCGGTATTGTGGGTTCCTTTGAAGCTGAATTTAATGACGGATTAATGGTAGAAGGTGAATTTGATATCGATTATCGAGGACAGGGAACTGACACCCTAGATTTTAGTTGTTTTCATCCACTGCAACCTCGTGATCAGAGATTCAGATTGCGCATGACGGCTTCCAGTTCGTCATCGGTAATGCCCAGATAGCGTTTGGTATAGGCCAAGCTGTTATGGTTGAGCTTGTGCATGATGAGGGCCAGTTCGACGCCGTTTTTGCGGGCATGGTAGCCCCACGTTTTGCGCAGAGTGTGGGTACCGTAGTTGCCGCGCAGGCCGACGTCTTCGGTGATGGTCGGATGGTTGAAAGGCGGACAGTTTTCTGGAGATAACACAGCACACTACAACCTATCCCAGATCCGCACGCGGGGCGACCAGCAGCGACGGTCGCTCCTGCCGGACCAGCACCTGCCCTGGCTTGCCGCGTTTGGGTTTTCGTAAGTAGCGCCGTTCGGCAACCAGCACCAGCACTTTGTTCTCGTCGCGGGCTTTGCTGTAGTAAGCCGCCAGCCCGGCAGCCTGCTCCAGCACATGCTCGGGGACTTTCTGCCCGTTGGTTTTGATAACGACATGTGACCCCGGAATGCCCCGCGCATGCAGCCACAAGTCATCCAGCCCGGCCTTATCCCATGTCACCTGTTCATTCTGGCGCGAGTTACGCCCCACCCAGATGACAAACCCCTCTTTGGTGGAGAACTTCAGCGGGGCGGATTTTCCGGTCTGGGGGCGTTCGGTGCGCTTACCCTGCCAGTACCCGTTCTTCATCAGAAAGTCCTGCACCTCGCCAATGTCCTGCCAGTCTTCCGCCATGTCGAGGTCGGCGTCCACCTGATCCAGATAGTCCAGTTCGTCGCGGGTTTCGGCGATGAGCTTGGGCAGTTGGGCACGGGCGCGTTTGGCATTATTATACTTCTCGAAATAGTCCTGTGCATTTTCGAGCGGTGTTAGCTCGGTGTTCAGCTTTATTTGCAGCGGGTCGCCCTCCACCTCATACTGCGCTTCGAGGATTTTCTGCCCCTTCTGCATCGAATACTGGTAGGCCAGAATCAATTCCCCGCTCTGGCGCAGGCGTTCCACATCGCTGTCATCGACATTTTGCTTTTCGAGGCTGTACAACTTGCGCCGCACTTTTTCACGGGCGTTCATCAACTGCTCACGGATGGGTATTTTAGCGGCTTCATAGGCGGCGGGACCTTCCAACTCCCCATGAAAAATATTGAGGGCCGCGCTGACATCCCCGGTAGGCTCCCACTGGATATACGTCAGCGGGAAGACGGTCACCGCTTCGGGCAAACCCTTATCACTGTAACCCACACCGGGCTGCCATTGATGACGCAGCAGGGGTGGCACAAGCGGCGTCATGGCCGCATGGACAGTGTAGGGGTTGATGTCCATTGCGCCGATGTTGACATCCTTATGGGCGCGAAAAATGATCTCCTGTGCCAGCAGCGGACTCATACCCAGCACACCCTTCACCAGCGCCGTTACCGCATCCGTGTCTTTGAATCTGCGCATCAGACTGTCTATGGTGTCCGGTTTGAGGTCGCCGGGATTCAGTTTGCCTTGCTGCGGTGGGGGCGGGACGTATTCATGTTTGGGCAGAATCAAGCGATAGCGATTCTCTTTGCCGCCCACCCGGCGGGCACTGTCAATGATCAGGCCATCTTCCACCAGAATAATGTTGGCGCGGCGCTCGATTAGCTCCATGTGAAGCTGCATCTCGTTGTCGGGGCCAATCAGATGAAAGGTAATGATGCGGTCAAAGGGTGGCTGCTCGACATGGGTCAGCCGCATTCCCTCGACCCGGTTACGCAGCAGTAAACCAAGCGTGGATGGGGTCTGCACGCCCCGGCGCAGTTTTTCGGGGGAGAGCAGGGCGCGTGGCTGCTGTATGTCAGCACTCAGCAGGAGATAGTGGCGCTCCTGATTGTTGTAGATTTCAAAGCCAAAGGTCTCGCGTTCAATTTCAACGGTATCCTGAATTTTGCCTCCGGCCAGAACCGCGTTGAATTGATCGACCAGCGCGGCGGTGGTAAAGGTGTCAATACTCATATGAACATCCTTTCGTCCTAAGCACCGCCATGATACTGATTCAGGTCGGCAATGTGAACCACCTTTTACCCGACTCACGAGGGGTCCGCGTTTATTCACGGTTCAGGTGTTTTTGCGGAAGACGTGCCGTTGCGCCACAGACTAAAGTCTGCGGCTAGCGAAAACAACGCCCACTGATGCAATTTCCCGAAATAATTGGGTAACAGTTCAATTGGCTTTACATTGACGGTGGCGGACACAGCAGTGCTGTATCCCTACGGGAGTCGCGGGTAATTGTAGGGACGCCATGTATGCTGTCCCATAGGTGTAAAGATAAGGGAAGAGATGTTAACCTGAAAGGAATAACGACAAACCAACAGGAGAACATCTCTATGAAGAGCATACCACAACGGGCAAGCGTTATGCAGCGGGTACTAGGGGAGCGGGCCAATGAGGTGGCCCGCGAAACAGGCTTTATGGAGCGCGAGCGGGTGTTAAGCGGATCAAGTTTTGTGGTGGGGTTGGTGTCGAGCTGGCTGGCGAACCCGGCGGCATCCCTGGCGGGACTAAGTCAAGGGGTAGGCAACGCCGGTACGCCCATTAGCCGCCAAGGCTTGAATGCACGCTTTGACGCGAGCGCGGTGCGGTTTTTACAGGCGATGGTGGGGGAGTGTATGCAGGCGATGGTGGATAGCCGTCCGCTGGCAGGTGGGTTGCTGGGGCGCTTCAGTCGGGTGGAACTGGTGGATAGCACGATCATTACCTTGCCCAACGATCTGGGTCAGCAGTGGCGTGGCAGCGGGGGCTATGGTGAGGGAGCCAGTGTAGCCGCGCTGAAAGTGTCGGTGCGCTGGGATGTGCGAGGTGGGACGTTGACGCAGTTGGACCTCACCGACGGTATTAGCCATGACCGCCGCACCAATGCCCATCAAGCCCCGGTGGCCGCGGGCAGTTTGCACCTGCGCGATCTGGGTTACTTCAAACTGGACGATTTGGCAGCCATCGGCCAGCAGGGTGCTTACTGGTTAACCCGGCACAAACCCGGCACGCTGCTGCTGACAGAGGATAGTCATATATTGGATCTGCCCGCCTGCTTACCGCGCCGTACCGGACAAAGGCTTGATCAGCGTGTGCTGGTGGGCAAAGACAAGCAGTTACCGGCCCGCCTCATTGCCGAACGGGTCCCTCAGCAGGTCGTTGACCAACGTCATGAACGTATGCGCGAAACGGCCCGCCAGAACCAGACCACTCCCTCGGCGTACGCCCCGGCCCACTGGACCCTCTATCTGACCAATGTCCCCGCCCCGCTGCTTACGCCCGATGAGGTCTTCGTGTTGGGGCGCTATCGTTGGCAAATTGAACGGTTGTTCAAGCTGTGGAAGTCCGAATTGCTGCTGGACCAGTGGCGGACTACCAATCCCACGCGCATCCTGTGTGAGATCTTTGCCAAACTCATGGCGGCCATCGTCACCCACTGGCTGCTGCTGGTTAGCGGCGGGGACAACCCCCGCCGCTCGCTGCGTCAGGCCATGCCCACTATTCGCGGTCTGGCCTGGCAGTGGGCCAATTCCTTGTTTGAGCGGGCGTTATTGCTCCACGCCCTTCAAGCTCTCACTCGCGCTCTCACCTGTTGTCGGATGGAACCCTCTCGACAACATCCTAGAGCTTTCCAGCTTCTGGAGCCGTCTTATGCTTAACTTTACACGTATGGGACGCCCCGTTGGGCGTCCCTACGCGCCGATGTGCATAACGGCGCATCGCCTTTAAACGAGCGGCTCCGTAGGGACACGGCACTGCCGTGTCCGCTAGTCTTCCAGCACCAC
>JAKEEQ010000024.1 GCA_022616515.1 Chloroflexota bacterium
CGTTCCGGTCTTATCGAAGGCCAGCACGTCAATATCGGCCAGTTTCTCCAGATAAACTCCGCCCTTGAAGAGCACGCCATTCCGTGCGCCGTTGGCAATGGCCGACAGGATGCTGGCCGGGGTGCTGATGACCAGCGCACAGGGCGATGCAACGACCAGCACAACCATTGAACGGTAAAAATTGTCCGCAAAATCGACATTGAAGATGAACGGCGGCACGACAACCAACAAGGAAACAAAAAGGATGACGACCAGCGCATATTTCTGCTCGAACTCATCAAGGAAACGCTGCGTATCAGCGCGGCTGTCCTGCGCTTCTTCGACGAGTTTGATGATGCGCGACAGGGTGCTTTCGCTGGCGAGGCGTGTCACTTCAACGTCGATTGCGCCGTTTTCGTTAAGCGTTCCGGCAAAACACTCGTCGCCGATTTCTTTGACAACCGGCATTGATTCGCCGGTGATACTGGCCTGATTGACCGCACTCGACCCGCGCACGACACGCCTGTCCACCGGAATGAGTTCACCGGGTTCGAGCACGACCACATCGCCAATCCGTAGATTGTCTATATTGACGGCGATGATTTCACCATCGCGGCGCACTCTGGCGACGTCGGGGCGCAGAGCCAGCAGTGCATTGATGGCGCGGCGGCTGCGACCCATCGCATAGGTTTCCAGCACACCGGAGAGGCTAAATAGAAACAGTAAAATCGCGCCCTCATGCCATTGATCCACCAGTGCCGCACCGACCGCCGCCAGCACCATGAGCAGGTCTACGTTAATTTCACGGTCGCGCAGGCTGGTGAGACCAGCCAGCAGCCCGTAGTAACCACCTGCTGCGTAACTGATGACATTCGCAGTCATAATCCAGACCAATGATGCGCCAGCCGCTTCGAGAGTGAAACTGGTGATGATGGCAATCAGGGTAATCGCTACCAACAGCGGCGCATAGGGGTCTTCGGGCGTCAGGTTGGTGATCCAGTTCCATGACAGTGCGGGGCGAGATTTCAGGGTCAGTTCCATAAATTTAACCTCGGTTAACTTGAATGTTAACTATTATACCGGAATTGGCGTTTTTGTCACGCAAATTTTTGCGCAGATTTGGCGCAAAAAAGACACGATTCAGGCAACAAAAAAGCACGGTAGCGCTTACCGTGCCTCATAAGAACGCTCGTTTGTTCACTGATCAGACCAGTTTCGCATCAACCGTCATTTTATCAACGTTCAGGGCGCGGGACACAATGCAGTTTTCCCTCGTATCTTCGGCAAATTTCTTGAAGGTTTCCTCATCAATACCGCCAACCTCACCCACAACGGTCAGGTCGATTTGAGTGATAGTCATCTTATCGTCTTTTTTGACCAGATGAATCTTTGAGGTGGTTTGGACGCGCCGTGGATCATAGCCTTCGCGGGCCAATGCCGCACTCAACGCCATTGAAAAGCAGCCAGCATGGGCCGCACCGAGCAGTTCTTCTGGATTCGTTCCGTCACCATCTTCAAAGCGGCTGGCAAAAGAATAATTCCCCTCAAAACTCCCAAATCCCAGCGTGCCATGACCTTCATTGAGATTGCCATTCCACTGAGCAGTTGCACTCCGGACAGCCATTTGGACCTTACTCCTTATCTATCAAACCAAACGGGTTGATGATAACGCGAAGGCGTAGGAAATGCATTAGAAAATTCGTTTGCCACGAAGCGACCACGCGATTATCCTTAACTATATGGAATATATCACCGGAGAAGGAAAAGCCCGTGCCCCGCAAGGTTTATGTACTCGATATACTGGTTGTAGTTGACCTTGAATCCACCTGTTGGAGACAGAAGCCACCTAAAGGCCAACAGAATGAAATCATCGAAATCGGCATTTGCACACTGGACATTAAGTCCGGTGAACGGCTGGAAAAAGAAAGTATTCTCGTCAAACCTGCCCGTTCGAAAGTAAGCAAGTTTTGCACGACACTCACAACGCTGACGCAGCAACAGGTCGACGAGGGGGTGCCTTTTGGCGAGGCGTGCAGTTATATTCGAGAGAAATACAATACACCGGTGCGAACCTGGGCCAGTTATGGCGACTATGACCGCACGATGTTTCAGCAGCAATGTATGGATTTTGGGGTAGAATATCCATTCGGTGATCGACACGTTAATGTCAAGAACATTTTTGCCCTGATACATGGTCTGGAACAAGAGGTCAGTATGAAGCGTGCCCTTGAAATGCGCGAGATGGAAATGCATGGTACGCACCACCGGGGGCACGATGACGCCTGGAATACCGCGGCACTGATGGCCGAGTTATTGCTCCTGCGCCGGCAGGCCCAGCCTTAACTTGACATTAAGGAAGAATAAATATATGCTTGATAATATGGGAGTTCGTTAATTTTTCTGAGAGTGCAATGACATGCCCATAAATGTAACTCCCGCCCGTGCATTATTACGTTGGCTGGTGGCGTTTGCTGCGATTCTGATCTTTGCTGTTGCGCCCGTCGAATTTCATGACGACGATACCGTTCAATGGCTGGTAATCGCTGCCGCTGCCTTTTTTACGATGAATGCCGGGCTGGTGTTTTCCAATCGAAAACTTCATGGCACCTACGCAATAGGTGTTTTAGGCATGCTTATTGCCAGCGACGAGGCATGGGGAACACCCCTGTTAATGCTGGCAGTTGGCAGTTGGCTTGGTGCGCTGTTGATGGAAATCAACCAACAGCGTGCCTTTTATGTGTTCCACACCCTGCGCGAAGCCTTCCAGATGTCGGGTCAAATGGTGCTGGCGGTAGTATCGGGCTACGGGGTTTTCCGCCTGCTGGACGGTGAACTGCCGTTAAGTGAAGTTGGCACAGATACTCTCATCCCGGCGGTGGCGTTTGTTACCAGCGCATTGCTGGTGTATCTGCTGCTGCTGCGGCTGGTGACGCGGGTGCGAGGCGGTCCAATCACTGTTCAACAATCGGTGACCAACTATGGTATTACACTGGCCGGAATGCTGCTGCTGCCTGTGCCGTTTGTTATTGCCGCCGCCGAAAGTTATTTTCAGATTTCGGAAACGGCATTCTACGTGGCGTTGGGCGTGTTGTTGATGATTCTGTTCGGTATCTCAAACTACAATCGTGCCCAGTATCGCGCCGAGCAGCAAGTGCGCGAACTCACCCGCTTGACGCGCTTCAGCAACTCACTGCGAACCAGCCTCGATCTTGAAACACTTTTACAGACGATTTACTTACAGGTAGCTCATCTTTTGAATGTCGAGAATTTCATCATGGTACTTGAGGACCCCGACACCGGACGCCTTAATTACCTGATGCATGCTGAGGCTGGCCGAGCACTAAGTGTGCCGCGCGAGGGCCTGTTTCAAGATGATATTCAAGACATTATCCACAACCAGCATGCCAAATTGGTTAACCAGAACCAGCCCCTCAACGATATTTATTCGTGGCTGGGCGTGCCAGTTAACGCCTCAGATCGAACACGTGGCGCGATAGTGGTTTACAGCAAGACGCCTAACCGTCATCTGGGTAATGACGACCGCCGCCGCCTGACGATCATTGCCGGGCAGATTGGCGTAGCAGTAGACAATGCGGTGTTGTTTGAGGAATCACGAACTCGTGCTCAACAACTGCGCGATCTAACCGAAGTAAGTGCCGAACTCAGCACCACGTTGGATACCAAAGCGGTGTTGGACAGCATTGCGTGGGCTGCCAAGAAGGTCATGAATGCAGATGCCTCAGCGATTTTCATCTGGCCGGATGGTGGCAAGAATGGCCTGCAACTTGCCCGTGCGGTGAACATGAGCGAAGGATTTGTCATGATGCCGCCCATGCCAGTTATGCTCAATTACCCGAATGAGGACTTGATTGTCATCGCGGATGCTCAGCGTGATCATCGGGTTAATAATATCTGGCTTTCGCTGGCGAATGAAGGCAAACGCGCATGGGTCGAAGCCCTGCTGCAAACAGTTGATGAGAAACTTGGTGTACTGGTCATCTATTATAACGAACCACAGAGTCTCGCCACGGAAGACCGGGAAATTCTGCAAACGCTTATCAGTCAGGCGGCGCTGGCGATCAATAACGCACGCCTATACGGCAGTAAAGAAGCAGACCTCGGACGGCGCGTTGACCAGTTGTCTCTGTTGCAACGCCTGAGTCAAGCACTGTTCCTGACGACACTGCGCCTGAATGAGATGTATGAACTCGTTTTGCAGCGTGCCTCGGAAGGTACGGATGCGGATACAGGCGTTCTGTATTTGACCCGTGATGAAGCGCCGCTGTGTGTGGCGCAGATTGGCTATAGTTCGCTGGAAAGCGCGGAAGCGGCCACGGCGCGTCTGGTGAATGAAGTATTTGCAACAGGCGAGATGGTGCTGGTTCCAGACACCATCTCGATGGGACGTTTCACCAGCAGGGCAGATATTCACAGCCAGATGGCTATCCCGATTTTGCATGACATTCAGGTGATTGGTGCGCTCCTGCTGGAAAGCCGGACAGCCAATGCTTTCGGTCCGGAAGATATGTTTTTCGTGATGCAGGTGGGAACACAGGCCCGTATCGCCATCGACAACGTGAAACTGATCCAGAGTATTTCAACAACACGCGACCGTTTCCAGACGATTTTGAACAGCATGCGCGAAGGCATTTTGCTGATTTCAAGCAGTGGCGAAATTAGTCTGGCAAATCCGCCCATTCAGAAACTATTGGGCGCTACGGCTGCCCAGATCATGGGACGTCCTATTGAAACGATTATTGACACCTATGAACTGGACGCGAAACTCGGCTTTGAGCGAGAAGAGTTGTTGAACATGGTGAACGGGCTAATGATGGCTCGCTGGGCACCACGTGGTGGGCGCTCGGAATATGACCTGTTCGATGGAAGCAAGCACCGCTTCTTCAGCCGGGTGGATATTCCGGTGGAAGGTGAGGGCGGCAGTGGCTGGCTGATGGTATTCTTTGATACGACGGAAGAACACGAACTCGAACGTGCCCGCGAAGACCTGTCGCACATGATTGTGCATGACCTGCGCGGACCGCTGACTGCTATCAATATGGGCCTCAAACTGATGAGCACCCTTGCTGAACGAGAAGAGGGCAAATTCGCTGAATCGGTATCCAAAACTACCGACACCGCCCAGCGTGCGGTACGCAAGATGCTCAATCTGGTCAATTCGATTCTGGATATTGGCAAGATGGAAAGCGGCACCATGGAGCTTGAGCAAGAACCCGCCTATTTAGGGCGCATTGTTGACAGCGTTCTGGAAGAGATGGCCCCGCTGGCGGTAGAGATGGAAATCGACCTGATCAACGAAGTAGATGGTAACCTGCCGCTGCTGGACATTGATTCCGAGAAGATTGAACGTACACTGCTCAACCTGGTTGATAATGCCTTGAAGTTCACACCCGGCGATGGCATCGTCAAAATTTCCGCCGAAGTCAACGGGTCACAGGTCGTTGTCAGTGTCATTGATAACGGGCCGGGTGTGCCTGAGGAACATAAAGAGTCACTGTTTGACCGTTATGCGCAGGTGAGTGGACTGCAAGGCCGTCGCCGGGGCACCGGTCTGGGCCTGACCTTCTGCAAATTAACCGTTGAGGCCCATGGGGGCGAAATTTGGGTGGAGGACAATCCTGAAGGGGGTACAGTGTTTAACTTCACACTACCTGTCTTGAAGGAAGAGTAATGGGAGTCATGATGTGCGACATATACTCTTGCAGGGTATCAGATTATCTGGTCTGATATTGCTCATATTGGTCAGCACACAGAGTATTTATAGACGCAACTCAAGCTCGGCTTACTGGATATTTGCCAGTGAACAGCCACATTCAGCAACGCTATTTGATTCCCACAAAATTCTAGACTCAAACTTTCATCCTCATCACGGCAGTTCAGCACAGGGTGAATTCATACAGTGGTCGCCCGACGGCGAATACTACTTTGTGCGGTTTGAAGGTCTGTTTTCAGGACCGCAGCCGGGCCTGTACCGTTTCCATACCGCAACCGGACAAAGTGAGTTTTTGCTCCCAACAGCCAGTATCCCTAACAGTCTCGATATGGAGTTGTCACCGGATAAGGATACTTTTTTGGTGACAACACCGACATACCGCGAGGGACGCGGCGGCCTGTACGTCATGGATACACATGGTAATCTTATCTTTCGAATTGACGAAGATATACAGATTGGCGTCGCGGAGTGGAGTGTTGATGGACAATGGGTGGAGTTCATTATGCAGCGCACCGCTGAATGGCCCTATTATCATGTTCACCCGGATGGAAGCCAATTGGAACAGACCGATGCGCCTCGCAATTCGTTAATCGATTTAGGCGATGATTTTACAATAATTGGCAAGATGGGCACCACTCACGAAAATCTCCCCGACGACCAACGCTACTCTATTCACCGCTCGCTTCCAAATAATTGGCTTATTGTAAAGGCCACTATTGTCAGCGCAGGGACACTACGCACAGCCCCTGTTCTGTATCGCATGAGCCGGGACACGAGTGATTTGAGTCTTATTTTTGAGGATAACCTGGGGCGTGACCCGGATGTCATCGATTGGGACGCGAACGGCAACGTCCTTTATGTCGCTGCACAGGGTGATACAAACAGTTTGTTTCGCGTTAATATGGTGTCTAGCGATAGACAGATGTTAATTGAGGATTATCAGCCCGTTCGCACTAACTGTTTCGATGATTCAACAAAAGTTTGCCCGCCGGTTTATCTGGACGTGAATTTTGAATGGGTCATCTGGCGAACAACAAATAACACCCCGGCTTATAACATAACGTCCATACAGAGTGGCGAGACAAATGATCTCTTTCGCAGCGATTACCCGGTCTCGCAGGAAATCTCGATGATCAGCCCGGATAAACGCTGGCTGTACGTGTCGTATGTTGATCTACAGTCACGGGATTGTGTGACCAAACGCATTTCTATTGATGACAGGCGCGTTGAAACCAACAATGAGGCGTGTCTGGTGGCGCTGTCACCTGTGATTGATTTGCCAGCACATATGAGCGCATGGTTTTTTATAGGAATGATGGGTCTATCGTTGAGCTTCGCATGGTTCTTTTACTGGCAACAAATGACTGACTTTCGCATGTGGCGTTAAGTTTCATGTACCCATTGCAGACCATCAACCAACACCTCAATCCGGTCGTGGTATTCGATACGTTCGACCCAATCAGGTTTCCAGGCATCAATGCCAAGACAGGCCCCAGCGAATGCCCCGGCTAGCGCACCAATGCTGTCACTGTCGCCGCTGGTGAAGGCGGCCCGCTGCACGACGGCGGTGGCATCATCGGGATATAAGAGAAAGCTATAGAGGGCGGTGGCAAAGGCTTCCTCGGCAATCCAGCCCTTTCCGGTATACTCACACGGGTCATCCAGACGGTCTAATTTTCGCGGTGCCAATTCGATTTTGTCCAGCACTCCCAGCACTTCGTCCCACCCGCGTGATATATAGGCGATGTCCGCAGACGGTTGCCCAAAGGTTGGGTAGCGCCTCCACAGGTCACCCAGCCAATCTTCGTGGTAAATCTCACGCTGTGACGCTGCATACTCGCGGCAGTCGCTGATGATTGTGTCTGGTTTACCACCCTGCGCCAGTGTCGCAATGACAAAGGCGGTTATATCGGCGGCGGCGTGGGCGGTGGGATGGGCGTGGGGATAGGCGGCCTGTAACTGGGCGATTTTGGCCCGCATGTCTGACGAGACGTCAATTAAACCAACGGGCTGCACCCGCATGTTGGCCCCACAGCCTTTTGACCCCATGACGGTAGCTTTATACCAGGGTTTGCCCCCGGCAAGGTTGCGACAGGCCCGTAAGCAGGTATTGCCGGGTGCGCGGGTGTTATCGGGAGAATTCAGCCAGTGAACGAATTTTTCGCGCAGATTTTTGCCAAAGGTTTCTGTTGTTAAGTACGCTCTATGTGAAATTAAAAAGCAACGTCAGCATCCCATTGAAAAGACTGAACATCAATGCTAAAGCGTGTGTACAAGATGCGTTTGAGTAAATGAG
>JAKEEQ010000306.1 GCA_022616515.1 Chloroflexota bacterium
CACAGGCGATTTTGCCGTCCGCGTACCCGCCAGAACAAGCGACCGTTGGGCAGCGGTGTCGTAAGTGTCATGCTGGTCGGTCCACCCGAATTCTGGCGGATGTCCACCGTGCGTGTGGCGGGATTGGCATCGTCAAACACAAACACACGGTAATTGTTGGCGTCGGTAATCGCGGTCCATGAGAACAGCGGGAAAGGATTGGTGGTATGGGCTTGATGAGCAGGCGTTAAGGGTGTCGGCTTGTCAGCGCTGCGGCATTTGAACGTCCCCAGATTGATGGACTGCAAATCGCCGCTTGTCTCCGTCACCGTCACATCATCCCATTTCTCCGGGCCATTGATGGTTGTCGTGCCTGTGCTCACACCATTGACTGGCATATTGATGCCTGCGCTGGCGGTGATGTTGAACGGTCCGTCGCCCGCTGAAATGGTGACAGCCAGATTCTCATCGACACAGGCCGCCGAAGCCACGAGCGCTACCGAACCATTTTGCTCGGTCGCGCCGATGTCACACTGTGGACCTTGTGGGCGGGCAATGCCGCGCTGGTCGGTGGTGGTGGCACACGGGGCGGGATAGGCGTCGACCGCTGGACCAGTGAGGGCAGGCAGTATCGTGTGGGTGGGACCGCCATTATTTTGCAGTGGCCCAAGCTGTGGGTCCGCCCCCGGAGCAGGGCAGCCCGCGGCGTTGAAGCTGAGGTTGTGACCCCCATCGGTGAGGGCACCGAAACAGTTCCCATCCACGATCAGACTGCTCGCCACGTTGATGGTGCCGTTACTAAGATACAGCGCCCCGCCACCAGACGAATCCGTATTGCCGCTAAAGCTGCTGCTGGTGATTGTCACCGTGCCGAAACTGAAGATCGCACCACCGGCAACAGCCGTATTGCCACTGAAAGTGCTGTTGGTGATCACCACTATTCCGCCATTGCCTATGGCACCGCCGCTGCCCAAAGCGCGATTGTCCTTGAAGGTGCTGCTGGTGATCGTCAGCGTGCCGGAATTAGCTATCGCACCTCTGTTGCCAAAAGACAGATTGTCAGTGAAAGTGCTGGTGGTGATCGTCAGCGTGCCGTCATTGACTATCGCGCCACCGAAGCCAGCCTGGTTTACAATGAAGGTGCTGTTGGTAATGGTCAGCGTGCCGCCGATATTGTTGATGATCGCGCCGCCAGCCCCCATGGGATCCGATCCACTTTGAAAACTCAGATTATTGAGCACGACGGTTGCGCCTGAACCAACACCCATAATGCGCGTGGCATTGTTGCCATTCAACGTGATGCCGCCGCCGTTGATGGTGAGATCACCCGTCACATCAAGTTGACTGCCCAGAGTAATCGTCCCGGCCACCGAAAAATTGATGACATCCGCCCCGGCTGAGCCATTGGCATCTATTATCGCCTGACGCAATGAGCCAGCACCGGAATCGTTCGTATTGGTAACGGTGAACGTTGCTGCTTCGGCACGCGGCAGGGCCTGGTGCGGTTTAGGTGAGATGACCAGGACCAGCAATAAGCATAAGAGAATCCAGAAAAAGCGTCTTATAGAGTGATGAAGTGGTAGCATTAGTATCTCCTTTTTGTATTCTTGGTAGAGGTAATTGCCCTGCGTTATACGCGCATCCGCGATCAACGTAGAAGTTTGTGAGTGTTTTCACACCTGCTTGACAATACTTGATAAAGTTGATGGTCGGGATTTGCCGCAGTATAATCCGCCCCGCGTGTTTGAAAGTGATAGGCGGTGTCATTGTGTCTGATGGCTTGAGAAATCGCCATCTGTAGCGGTGGTGAGAGGTCGATGTCGTATTCGACGGTAGTGTGGCCCGCTGCCGGGCGCGGCGATGCTGCGCTGTCGTAGATAATTCCCACGAGGGCGCAATCCAATGTCAGGCTCAACCCAAAATGAATTGCCCATTGCCATGTAAGCTCCCAGTAACCTGAAACGGTTACCTTTGTATTGTCCCACGAAAGGAATATTTGGTGCAAATGCCTTAGTGAAAGTGGCAGAAGTCTCGGACAAAACCCTGTGACTTTCCATCGATAGAGTGTTGTATTAAAAGCGGGTGATTTTGCACCGTAAATTTGTGCAAATGAGCACCTACAACGAGCTAAAGGTGTGTTACTATTTTAAGAGTTTAAAGGTGGTAATATGTCAACTGATAAGATGGGAACGTCAGGACAGCAGTTATCGCCACACCAACCAAATCCACAAATAGGCATAGCATTAAGGGAGCCAGCCTGATGAACGTACCCGACACACTAACTGTCAACGATATTAGCTCGTACTTAAACAATGTAACCGCGCTGGAGCGGGATGTGCCGGTGGTTTTTAAGCCCACCAGCGAAGATGAGGTCCGGGAGTTGGTGGAATACGCTAACGCCAATGGTGTGAAGCTTCATCCGATTAGCCGCGGCAAGAACTGGGGACTTGGCAGCAAACTGCCGGTTCGGGACGGTACCGCCATTGTAGACCTATCCGGCATGGACCGTGTGTTGGAAGTCAGTGAAAAAGGCCAGTATGCCATCATCGAACCGGGCGTAACCCAGGCCATTCTCGCCAACTATTTAAAGCAACACCACCCCAATCTATTGATTAACGCGACAGGTTCATCCGCCAATACCAGCGTGATGGGCAACATCATTGATCGCGGCGATGCGGTGTATGCCGAACGCGCCGAAGACTTGCTCGGTATGCGTGGCATTCTGGGCAATGGCGAACCATTTCAGGTCGGCGGGTTCTGGACGCAACAACACACCCCGACCCACTACTTCCGTCACGGACTTGGGCCAGATTTGCGCGGCCTGTTTACTCAGTCGAACTTCGCTATCGTAACGCAGGCGGTGGTCAAGCTCGTGCCCAGACCGGAAAGTATTCATCTCCTGTGGGCGGATATTCCACAGGATGCCTTTGCGGATACTGTTGATGCGCTAAACCGCCTGTGTGACCAGCACGTGCTCCTGCGCAACAATACCCGCATCGGTTACGTGAATCGATTTGAGGACTTCGTCCAGTCAGTAGGTCGAGATGAGGGCAATGTCCTTGAGCATGTGTGGAATCTGTTTGTCGTTATTTCCGGCACCGAATCGGTTGCCCGCGCCAGATTGAACGAGACACTCGATGTACTGCATCGCCTCGTCCCTGAGACGGGCACGGTTGATATATTGAATTCAGAAAATCTATTTGAAAAGGTCCCGCCGCTGCTGCACCCGACACTGAGCCTGCTGCGTGGCGAGCCTGATTCGATGAGTGTGCGCTTCATCTATCGCCAGTTTGGGGCTGAACTGCCAGAATCTGATGATGATCTGGACCCGGATCACATCCCCTTTGGCATGAAGGCTTATCTGCCAATCATCCCGGCCAATGGCGAAGACATGGTGCGTGCCATTGACCTGATTGATGAGGTGAGTATTGAATACGGCTTTCCGCTGCAATTGCAGTGCGATATGTATGGACGCGGCCTGTTGACGATCAACTTCCGCCGTGATGATCCAGACCAGACCCGCCGCGCCGATGCCTGCTTCCATGGACTGGCCGCGCGGTTGAGTGACGCAGGATTGCCGCCGCACCGCCTGAGCATTGACCAGATGTATCTGTTCCCACAGCTTCAACCGGGGCTGGTCGATCTGGTAGATCAACTGAAGACGGTGCTCGATCCCAACAACATCATCGCGCCGGGACGTTATTCACGCTAAGGCGACCAACCAACCGAATATAAAAAATGCCCATCATGTTCAACGTGGTGGGCATATTTTTTGCCGCACAGGCCGTGATGTTTTAGTTGATGAGTAAAGCGGGCGTCCCGGTGTGGACGCCCCTACGGAGCCGTTCAGTTAGAGAGAAAATACCATTGCACAGATGGTTGGTAGGGACAGCCCGATGTGACTGTCAACAACACCCGATTTTCTGGCTCTATCAGCCGCTTTTGAAAACTGTATCCCACCAACCATGTTTGGGGAGATGTCGCGGGAGCGCCAACAAGGATGAGAATTTGTTTTTACAGAACGTACATATCTAATCCGAATAGCCCTTCGCGAAGGTGTCAATCATCAGGCGCACATCCGGTCCCAGCGGATATAATACGGGGCACGTACAACCTGCCGACACATATTCACGAACTTTGGCCCGAACCTCTTGCGGCGTCCCGCTGGCGGTAATCAACTGCACCACATCATCCGGCACCAGCGTCATGGCCCTTTCGATTTCTTCCTCGCTGGCAGGCCACGACAGCACCTGTTGAATCTCATCCAGCAAATTCTGGCTGACGCCGCTGGCCTTCATAATGTGCGGCTGCTGGCCGAGATACTGCGTGACCAGTTTGCGAGCACCATCCAATGCGCGTTTGCGGTCATGATCGACCGAGCAAACCACAAGCTGGGGGCGGTCAATATCCTCCACCGAACGCCCCGCGATTTTTGCGCCTTTTTCAAGCTGTTCCAGCGCACCCACGTTGTACTGTGGTGAGACGAGGTAATTCAGCAGCGCCCCGTCGGCGATTTCACCCGTCAGGGCCATCATTTGCGGCCCGGTCGCCCCGATGTAAATGGGTACATTGCGCGGTTCTTTGCGCCCATGCACGACATCCAGTTCGATACCGTGTACGTTGACAAACTCGCCCTCAAAAGTGACCCGCTTGAGGGCCAGCAATTCACGCAGCACATAGATATATTCGCGCATAGCCAGCAGGGGTTTGCGGCGCTCAATGCCGACATTGGCAGCCAGCGGGTCCCACCACGCGCCAATCCCCAGAATCATACGATCAGGCGCAAGATCATCCAGTGTCAGGAAGGTGGCGGCGGTCAGCGATACATTGCGCGTCCAGTTATTGATAACGCCGCTGCCGATTTTAATATGACGGGTGTGGGCTGCGAAGGCGGCCATCGGCACAATGGCATCGCGAACCAACCGGCTCTCTGCCTGCCAGACCGCTTCAAATCCACGTGATTCAGCATACTTAGCAAATTCAATACCATCCTGAATGTCGTGGGCATCCTGCAAATATAAGGCGACCCGGTCAGCCATTACTGCCTCCATCTGGTACGAGTTGAATCTCTTCATCAAGAGACGTGGTATAGTCTATCGCAGACTCGCCCAGTTTGGCCGCCATCATCTGGTAGTAAATCAAATCGTTGGGGGTATCCACATCCAGTTGGATACGCTCCGACTCGTAGATATGCAGGATAGCCTGTTCCTGTTTGGCCGCATCAATGTGCCGCTGAAAGCTGCCGTTTCCATACTGGTAGTCAATCAAGCTTGGCGGATATAAAAACAGCGCGTTGGTGCCATCTTCCACCGAATCGGGGGAGATAACAACCGTACCGCTGTATTTTCCGTACGCGATTATCCTTTCCAGATCTTCCCGGCACAGCAGTGGCAGGTCTGCCGGTAAAACCAGTGTCGCCTCTACTCCCCACGACTGTAACAATGTCGATGCCCGCGCCAGTGCATTGTTCAGCTCCGGCTGCCCGCTTTCCTGCACCGTATGAACACCCTGAACGCGGGCCAGAGATAATACCTGTGTATCGCGACTGATGACCAGTACATTATTAATGTCTGGCGTTGATTTCAATACGGTGAGGGTTCGGAGCAGCATCTTGACGGATAAATTTTCGCGTTCTTTTGGGGAGAGCACATCCGCGAGTCTACTTTTCGCGCGGATGAGTGGTTTTACGGGAACGATTGCCCAGGTAATCACAAAAGCACCTCTCTTGTCCAGTTCAATACGCTTTCAGCCAGCACCGCACGATCTTCCTCGTTTTTCATGAGAGTCTCTGTTGCTAATATTGACATCTCAGGAAAGGCTTCTCGTACAGCATCGCCCTCATGCGCATCGGTTGTATCAACTACCAGACCGTCGATTAAACCCGCATAATATCGGGCAATGCTGGTTTGGGTCGCTGGTAAATCTAGCTCGGTCATTAACTTATCAGCCGGTCCTTTGACGGCCTTGCCGCCAATCAACGGGCTGATAGCAACACATGGGATTTGTCTGCTTTCAATACGCGCCCGCAGCCCCGCCGGTTTCAATAGCGGCTCAATGGAAAGCATGGGATTGGACGGGCAGATGACGATCATGTCAGCCTCATTCAATGCGGTCATAACCGCACTTGTTGTTTGGGCCGTGTCTTCTCCTTTAAATGTAATAGAAGTTACGGTTGGTTGCCAGCGATATTTAACGAAATATTCCTGAAAATTAAGAGTTCCTGATTCTTTGGTCTCAACAATGGTGGCAAGAGTGTCGTCGCTGGCTGGCAGTATGTGGTGTTGGATACCCAGTGCGGAGGATAAGCGGCGGGTGATGGCGGTGAGGGTTTCGCCATTGCGCAGGCCGTGCGTGCGGATCAGATGGGTGGCGAGATCATGGTCGCCTAGATTAAACCAGATGGGTTCATCATAGATCTTCATCATCTCGGCCATGTGCCATGTCTCGTTAAGGATGCCCCAACCTGTCACCGGATTAGCATAACCCGCCAGCGTATACATCACCGTATCCAGATCAGGCGAAATATTGAGGCCATAGTGTACAAAATCATCGCCGGTATTGACGATAACCGTCAGATTCCCGGCGGGCAATAGTTTTGCCAGCCCGTGAGCGAATTTTGCACCGCCCACGCCACCAGCGAGGGCCACAATTTTTTTATTCTTCCAGAAGGCATCTAGCGCCATACTAATCGACTGTCCAATGGGTGGCGGGTACGCTCCCGGTGCTGGTCGGGATACCCCAGCGTAATTAAAGCCTGTGGCTGCCAATCCTGCGGCAAATCCAGCACTTCGGCAACCACATCCGGGCAAAACAACGGCGCACACATCCAGCACGCGCCAAGTCCCGCTGCATGAGCCGCCAGCAGCAGATTCTGTCCGGCCATCGCCGTGCTCTGGATCGCCATGATCTCCTCGCTGCGATTGCGGCTGGCATCGGGATACACGTCCATGTCTATCATAGACATACACAGACAGATGACGACTGCCGCACCAGTAATCCGCTGGTAGGACCGCTCAACATCCGCCTGAATGACATCGTCAGGGACATGATCGGCCCGCAAATCACTCTCTAACTGTGCGCCCATCGCCCGTGCCAGCAAATGCTGCTTGTCCGGCGATTTCACCACAGCAAAACGCCATGGCTGGCGATTATGCGCGGATGGTGCCCAGATTGCCACGCTCAGCAGTTGTTCTATCAAGTCGTCGGTGATGCTGTCGTTAGTGTAGGTGCGAATGGAGCGACGGGTTCGTGCAAGTTGTTCGAACGTATTAAACTTCATGCATCTCTGATTCGGGTTAGAGTCCGGTTTCCGAACCATATTATACACGATAAAAAAGTAACCCCGGCGGGTAAGGCCGGGGTCGTGGTCTATCGGGAGCGCCCTCACACAGGGACTCCCTTCTACGAAGGCGAGAATGTCAGGTGAGGGCTGCCCCCTTGTAACCATTCATCCAGATCACCTCCTTTTCCTAAATGGACGATGTGTGAATTATATCACAGAATTTTTATTTGCCAACAATTTAAACCATTTTGTGAGACAATGATGGTTTAATACAGGTCAAATCATCGTAGCAGATGCGCTGTTTTCCGGTAGATGTGCCAGTGAACCCAAATCATCTGATGATAAATCCCGGCCCGATGTGATTGTCCGCCACTGATAACTCCAGAGAATCGCGGCGTTATCAGCGGCTTTCGGAAAACTGTCTCCCCTCAACCGCAAACGAAAGAGCCGAGAGGGGTCAGAAGTTCAATGGCATCACTCTGCGGATGGTACGCCCCAGATATAAATCTTGCCATTTGAGCTAGCACCAATCAGGCGTGTGCCATCCTCACTGAAGGTCATATCCGTAATAGGGCCATGTGGCTCCAATTCGGCGATCACAGTATGCGTGACCGGGTCAACGAGCGTGATCGTCTCGCCGCCAACCGCCACCAGTCCACTAGCAGGAGAAATAGCCAGCGATGATGCAGGTTGGTTGGGCAGATATACGATTTCCTCCCACGTTGCCGTATCCCAGAACATAACTGTGCCAAACCCGTCAACCGAGACCAGCCATTCCCCATCGGGGCCAAAGGCAACTTCGGTGATTTGATAGGGATGACCTTCTAGCGTTTGCACGACTTCCTCGCGCTCAATATCGTAAATATTGATGAGACCCCAACTTGCGAGCGCAATCTGAGAGCCATCCGGGTTGAGAGCGATGTCGTCGATACGCTGAATCTGAGTTTCCGGGACTTGCCATAACGGTTCACTGGTTAAGGTGTTGCGGCGATACGCCATCAAACGACCATCTGCGTCGGTGTAGTACAGTATCTGATCCGTCAAGTTGAACTCAATATCATAGATTTCCTGAGCATCAAAGGAAATCATTCCATCCGGGAGGCCTTCATTTGGCATCAAGAATGTAGTTGAACCGCTAGAAGAAGTTGCTTTATTGGTAGCTGTTGCCAACAAAGACTCGCTTGCCGAAAAATCGATTGCTGCGACAGTGCTTCCTGTGGAAAATTGGGACCACGCACGGACGGTATTAGATTGCAGGCTGTATACTTCTGCCGTTTCCTCAGACGCAATAGCCACCCAGTCCTCTTTGATTCTGATCATCTTGTAACTGCGGTTCCAGTAATCCTTAATACTGATCAGAGTTTCCCCCGAATTGACGTCAATAACATCAATGTGACCGTTGGCGGTAACGATAGCAACAAACTCACCGTCGGGATGAAGGTTAAATGCTATCGGCACACCTGATGCCTCGCCGGAAACAAGCGGAGTGGTCGTGTTTTCACCGGGGCTATAGCGAAAGATCGGTGATGCAGCCCGCCCCCGTAATCCCCAGAAGCTCCCTCGCAGTCCCAACACACTGTCGGAAGTAACTGCCAGCCCCAAGAGTCTGAACAGTTCTTCACGTGGCAGTTCGATCAACTGCGGTGAATCAAATGCTTGCGTCTCATCAAGCCGCCACGTATAGAGGTGTCCGTCAACCGCCGCCATGATCTGACCATCGTAAAAAATGATGTCATTTATATTGCCCTCGACACCACTCAGCGTGTATATAATTCGACCAGTATTTATATCGCTGACGAAAATCTGCGGCGCGATTGGTCTCGGGGAAGTGGTGGCATCCGTAATGTAGGTCAGAGCAGCATAAGCGACATATTGCCCGTCATCAGAAATGCTGATGTTCAGATTGAAAAGTATGCCATCTGGCGGGAAATAGAAACGCGGACGAGCACGTTCAATATTCCAGACGCCAGCGGTACCCTCGGAATCAATGAACGCGATCAAGTTGTCGTGATAATCGAATTGTACAATGGGCTGATCATCAGCAGGAATGACAACCTCATATGCTTCGGTTTCGAGAGTCAAAATACTGATGCCATCACGACTGCGATAAATAATCTGGCTGCCGTCTTCAGTATATTTGGCCTGGTAAACATCGGTACCCACATCAATGATCTGTGGGTCGCGGTGCAGATCATAACCACTGAATAACCAGAAGCCACCTGTACCATACGCCATAAGTATTTCACCATCGGGCGACCACTGTGCACCGTTGAGTTTACCTTTGCCCAATGTCTGGACAATCTCAAGTTGGGCGGCGTTATCGGCGGTAATGACGGTATCACCCTGCTGTAGTGGCGTTGAGCGCACGGGCGAGTCAGCACTGCTTAGTGTCAGGGTCAGCAATATCACTCCGGCGACAATCAAGAGCGCGACGGCAACGCGCAGCCAGCGCACCGGATGGGTATTCATCTGGCGGGAAATTGGAAACGGAATCATGGTTGTGTGTCCTTTCATCTCCTGGTGAATTTCAAGCAGTGCCTGCATGAGATCGGAGTCGTTTTCGGCCTGCTGCCAGAGGTCGCTCACCGTCTGGAAATCCGCGTTTTCCAGCGCACTGATGTAGCGGAAAACAGATTTTTCGCGATTATTCATGGTAAAAATTCTCCATCAGAACACTTTTCAGACGTTTGAGGGCGCGATGTAAGCGCATACGGGCCGCGCCGGGGCTGATGCCGAGTTCCGCTGCTACGGCCTTGCCATCCATATGGCGCAGTACAGCCAACTCCACAATCTGCCGGTCATCTGCTGACAAGCACGATAGCCAATAGTCAACGGTTGAGCGGGTCTCGAATTCGCGGGCCGGGTCGGGATTTGCCAGTTCAGCGATGCGGTCAAAAAAATCTTCGTCGCTCTGGTAAAAATCACCCACCAGCATCTCCCGTGAATCAAAGCGGTAGAATCTGGCCTGTTTGCGGCGGATGAGATTGCTGGCGATGCCCATCAACCATGCCAGCGGCTCGCGAACTTCCGTGAGGCGTTCTGGATTCTTCATGGCCTCAATGGTCACTTCGGCCAGCAGGTCAGCCGGTTTGATGCTGTCCAGCAGACCAGCCCGTTTCAGGAACAACGCGCAGGCATCCAGCAAGGTGGCATAATGTTCCTCTATCAGACGGTTGATGGACATGCGGACTCCGTTCCAAGCGCTTCTATCCCTAAAGTCACGGTTGGGGTTTGTTTTGTCACACCCGAACAAAAACTCCTCGCAATGGAGTTGGGTGAGGGACACTTTCGAAGTGACGGGTATGTATTGGTCCTGTCGGGCGCATGAATACAGGACGTGCCGTTGCACGTCCCTACCCAAAGCGCGGCGTTATCGTAGGGACGCCCTGCGGTAACAGCACTGTTGATCAGTGCGGATTCCGCAAGGATGAATGGCCTGCCAGATATCGCAACGAGCAAAAAGTGTCCCTCCGCTAGCGCAATGGAGAGGGTTCACAATTGAGGAAGTTACTTCTGTGGTTTAACAACCATTTTGTGTTCTGTCATCTACGGATCAAAGGAATCCAGACCCGAACCGTCGTCCCAACTTCCAATTGGCTTTCGATTTCTATTTTCCCATGATGTAAGTCAATAATTTTTTGCGCGATGGACAGGCCCAAACCAGCCCCACCGCCATTGGTTGAACGTGAATCATCGGCGCGATAAAACCGCTCAAACACTCGTGTCATAACTTCTGGACTCATTCCGATCCCTTTATCTTCAACGCTCACAAGGGCAAATGTTGTTTCTTGAGTTGTTTTGACGCGGACCTGCCCGTCCGGAAGGGTAAACTGGATGGCATTTTTCACGATTTCCCTGAGTGCCGTGTGAAGCTCTGACTCATTTGCCAGAACCATCAATTCATTGGAACCATCCTGTAACTCGATCATTATGCCTTTAGCCCGTGCCAGTGTTTCAACATGAACCTCTATTTCACGAAGGGCACGATTGAGATCAACCGGGCTGAAACTTAACATCTGGACCGTATCTAAATGGGCCATCGTCAAAATGCTATCAATCACATCGCTCAAATGCATGATTTGCGTATCGATAACCTTTAAATGATGCTGATACCGTGTTTCATCCACCGGCTCTTTCAACAGATAAAGACTTGTACTGATGGTGGTGAGCGGCGTCCTCAAATCGTGAGTAATGGCTTGAATAAGTTTATACAGGGTGTCGGTGCGGATTCGTTCTTTTTCCAGAATAAGGGCCTGTGCTTCGGCTTCTTTACGTTTGGTAATATCGACCGATGAAATTAATATTTTTGCCCAGTTGTGAGTATATTTCGGTGCTACCACAAGGCTGACCAGCGTATGGAGTGTTTTGCCCGTGACCGTGTGTTCGACCGTTTCAGCCTCAAAATAGTGCTGGCCCTTAATGAGCGCGGTAATCCCATTCTGCAACAAATCCCACGTAGTGCGATCATAAAACAGACCTGAGCCATCATCGGCGTCAAGCTGTGTTTTTTCCTCAACTTCGTAGAGTTTTAACGTTGCTTGATTAATATCCAGTATTTTTATTAAGCGGACGTACTCTGATAATTCTGCTGATTGATGCCGAAAATATTTGATGAAGTCTGAGATTCCTTTTTCGCGAAGATTGTCAACATATCGCTTAACCGCCGACCAATCCTCTTCCCGTAATGATATTGGCGAGTGTTCAAATAGACTCCGGTAACGCGCTTCACTGTCGCGAAGTGCTTTTTCAACGAGTTTTCGCTCTTTGATCTCCTTCTCAACTTGCATCACATACCGTGCATTCTGGATAGCAATTGCGGCGTGGTCAGCCAGCAGTTCAAGGATGTGGATTTCGCCTTCTCGAAAACCACGTGGCTCAGCGAGCGCCACTGTCATCACCCCGCAAACACTGTTCTCAACACACAGGGGCAGCCCAATAATGCTTCCCTGCCAGTTTGTGTCACGAAAAAGTGGATGGTCCTGCATATCATGGACCACGATAGACTTACCAGAACGCGCAACATTATAGGTCAGACCATTTTCACGCGGATTCGCAAATGGTTCTTGCTGCTGTTTACCCGCCCACAAAGCTCCCCCAAAAGCCAGCTTCTGACCATCATAAGTGAAAATGTGGGCGTTGTCGCCTTCGACCAGTTGCAGGGTATACACCAGAATGATCCGCAGTATCGTCTCCAAATCCAAACTTGCCGTTAAACTCAAGCTGGCCTGACGCAGAATTTCAAGCTCGATAATGCGGTGGTGTTCAGTTTCCTGCGCATCCTTGAGTTGCGCTTCGTTCTCTTCCAGTTTAGCCACTCTGGCACGAAGCGTTTCCAATTCCTTGAGGAGTTTTTCATCAGGCATCGCGAAAATCCTTAAATAGCCTGTGTTTTTAAAAATATTTTACGCGATATGTGAAATAGATGTCGGTAGTTGGCCTTTTCTGACCCCTCCCTAACCCTCCCCCATGTTTGGTTGAGAGGGATACAGTTTTCTAAAAGCCGCTGATAACGGCAAACGATCCTGGCGGTGGTCGGCGGCGGACGCCCAACGGGGCGTCCCTACGCAACCGTTGACTTAAAGGTGACTCGCCGTCATACCGATGGGTGCGTAGGGACACGGCAGTGCCGTGTCCGCCCGCCTTCCAGCATAACGACTCGCCCTTATTTAAAAAAGTGTCCCTCCGCCAGCCATGTTTGAGGGAGATGTCGCGCTAGAGACAGAAGAGGTTCAGGTTTTCATTTCACATAAGCCGTATTTTACATGGAAAAGAACTGGTTACTCCTCCACATCATCAAAGGCTGTTATCGGCGTTACCGTCCAGAGTCTCGCGCAAGGCTGCAATTCTATCCCCATCAGGACATCCGGCTAGCAAATCTATCCACTGTCTGACATCTATTTGAACACCGGGGGTGGCACAAATCGACTGCGCTTGCCGGTAATCCGCCAGAAATTCGTTGAAGTCCCTCTGCTCGACCATCGCCAGACCTGCTTTTGCGATGGCCCGGATATAGGCCACCTTGAAGAGTTGAGCACAACGAGCCAACAACTGATCACACAACTGTATGGCCTCTGTAAAAGCGGAATGTGCCAGATCGTCAGCGGTGATGCGCAGCGCAACAATGCCACGCATTGTTTGAGCGATGTGCCCATTGTTCGGTTGGGCAAGGAGTAAGGATTTTTCGATTTCTGACGAGGCTTCATCGAGAGCGCCCGCCAGCGAATGAAGAATAGCAATTCCATTTCGGGCGTCGTACTGGCTGTAGATATTGTTCGTTTTCTCAACCAGCACCAATCCGTTTTGCAAATGGCTCATTCCAGCGGAATTCTGGCCTAATCTGCGATAAAGATTCCCCATCATGACCAGAATAGTACCTTCAACATCCTCATTCTGGATTTCTTGAGCAAGCCAGCGTGCCTGCTGGTAATGGTCCAGCGCGGTTTCAAATTGCCCCAGCAGTTCGTAGACCTCCCCAAAATTCTGTAGCACAGCAACCTCAGCATAGCGGTATTCAAATTTGCGGGCACTTACCAGTGCTTGTTCTGAGAACTCAAGCGCTTGCCCCAGATGTCCCATCTGGGCATAAATACTTGCCATGTTTGCTGCTGCTGCGCATTGGTTCGGGTTCTGGGATGCGACGGATAGATCATACACTTCATGCATCACAGTGAGCGCTTTTTCGAAATCTCCTGAAAAATAGTGCACATTACCCAGACCTTCGAGGGCCAGGATGTGATAATCTTGGTGACCAATTTCTCTGGAAATCGTCATGGCCCGGTTGAAATAATCGGTCGCTTTTTCCAGTTGTCCGAGTTGGAGGACGTAAATATTGGCGAGATTAATGAGACAAGAGGCTTCGCCGGGAAGATTTTCATCCTCACGTGTGCTTTTGAGTGCGGCTTCATAACAGTCAATTGCCCGGTCTATATAGCCCATACGTTCGTAGGCATTTCCCATGCGCGACAGGCTAACACGAGCTTGCTTCCGGTCAGTGAGATGTCCTTGTAATTTCTGATGAAGCTGAATTACCTGTGTATAATAGCCCCGTATCAACATGAAATCGAAATCAAAAATATCGAGAAGCTCCGCCGCTTCGAAATAGAATCCGCCCTTAACCAGATGATCATACCCCGCCAGTTGAGGTGCTAAATCCTCAATAGACTGGCATTCTTCAAGTGGTTGATACTGGTGCTGAAAGAACTTTTCGGCCCGTTGATGCAGGCTGGGACGGTCATAACTATTTTCCGGGGATACGTGAGGGATACGCTGGTAGCAATAGTCGTGGTCAATCGGGTGCAGGCTGTACGTTCCCAGCACTTTGTTAGTCGAGACAAAATACGAGGTTGTCAGGCGATTTAAAAGCGTTCCCACTTGAGCAGTAGACATATAGGGGGACAGGAGAAATTCCAGCGCAGACTGCCCCACCGGCGTGCCGAAAAGGGCCAGTGCTTCCATCACACGAATGGCCGACGGGTGAAGCTGTTCAATAGCGTGAGCGACGATATTGGGCGTAATCTGGCTTTCCAGCAGCGTGTCTTCTTCCTCTTCATTGAGTAAGTCCGCCAGTTGCAGCGTATCGGTTTCCCGCAGCAAACCGATGATCGCCTCAAGAGCACGCGGGAAGCCGCGAATCTTTCGGGTGAGCGCAATCAGGCTTTCATCTGAGGCATCGCGCAGGCCAACCTTACCATCAGGATCACTCGCCCGCAGAAACTCAATGGCATCGTCCACTTGCAGGCCCTCTTGCAGTGGTATTTGTCTCTCCGACCCGCTCAAGTTATCCGGAACCGTGAGCGGTTCACGGCTGGTAACGATAATTGTCAGGCTGTCGTTTGCTCCGGCAAAACAGTGTTCCAGAAAGTTCTGTAATTCAGCGTCAATCAGCGTCCCTGTTACGTTGTCCTGAAGCGGTTCCAGATTATCCAGCAGCAAGACAGACCAGCCAGCTTGCAGCGCATCCAGAAAGAGGCTGCTTTTTTCGGCAATGGAGAGATTCGGATTACGAACGACCTGTTCTAATTGATCTTTGCGGCTGTCGGAGAAAAGTTTGCTGAAATCAAGAAAAATGCGGTCCAATGTGATGCCCGTGCCGTGATAGCTCAAGTACACCATGCCATCAGGTGCGAACTGGTCACGGACTTCTTGTAGATCAGCCAGGACTTTACAGACCAGTGCCGTTTTGCCAACCCCGCCCCGCCCATAGACGCTGATAAGGGGGGTTTTCTCGCGCAGGGATCGGGCCAGCAAATCCTGTTCTCGGATGCGTCCGGTATAGCGATCCTGTATATCCTGCGGGAGAGGATTAATAAACTGGTTGCGCGAGCGATTTTCCCAGCGCAGCATCTCAGCTCGCAGCTTTTCCAGAGCACGCTGTTCTTGCTCAAGAGCCTGGTCAGGCGAGATTAAAGCTGCCTGTACAGGCTTTTCGAGCGCGGTTGGATCTGCGGAATGCCGGTTCAACTTGAAAGTTGGAAGATTATCATCCTCCAATGGGACAGCAGGGAACGTGGCCGTGACGGTCTTGGTCCACATACCACCAGTTTTTAATATGGCCCGGAAGGTTGTCATGAGTTCGTGTGCCGACTCAAAGCGGCTATCGGGATGTTTGGCAAGCGCCTTCTCAATTATCCATTCCATTTCTCGCGGCAGAACTGGATTAAATTCGCGGATAGAAGGAGCTGGTTCATAGATATGTAGGTGCATCCAATGGGTGGTTTCACTAGCGTTAAAGGGTTTTTGTCCGGCCAGCATCTCGAAGAGGATAATGCCCAGTGCGTAAACATCAGTGCGTTCGTCCACGGCTCGTCCCTGCCACTGTTCAGGTGGCATATAGGCGGGCGTACCCATCAACATATCCTTCTGAGTTAATGTTGTTTCGCTAACGACCTTAGCGATACCGAAGTCAGTTAAGATGGCCTGTCCCTGACTGTTGAAAAGGATGTTTTGCGGTTTCAAATCGCGATGGATGACGCCTCGCTGGTGGGCATAATCTAGCGCCTGTGCAATCTGCGATAGAATCTCCTCGGCTTTGTCAGGTGGAAGAGGACCTTTTTCAAGCAGGCTGCTGAGGCTTCCTCCGGTAAGGAGTTCGGTGACGAGGTAAATGATATTGTTAGCCTCGCCATGGTCAAATACTTGAATGATATGTTTGTGGTGCAACTTGCTGACGGTTTGAATTTCTCGCTCGAAACGCTGGATAAATTCTGCCATAACTGTGCGCTCTGGTCTGAGAATTTTGATGGCAACTTCGCGCGGGAAGTTTAACTGGCGAGCGCGATAGACAGTTGCCATACCTCCTGATCCAATCGTTTCTATAATTTCGTAATGACTGATTTGATCTCCGATGTTTAACGTGGACATTGAGCCGATATCCCTCTGTGATTTGACTAATCAACATTAGCCAATGAGCCATATTCAACGGTAGTCGCGACTCTTTCACTGATCAGACAAATTATTTGACGACGAGGTTGGACAGCATAAATAATGTCTGTCACAGTTCATCACTACTACCACCAAAATTTTTAGCCCATTATAACCCCGAATTTTGGGAAGCGGCATTTTTACGGTTCTATCCTCAGAATGTACACGGATAAACCGTATGTTATAATACGCGCAACACAGCCCATATGAAAATGCAGACAGCTTTCCCCGGAGTTTTCAATGTCAGGTCATAGCAAATGGTCAACCATTAAACATAAGAAAGCAGCCGAAGACGCCAAACGTGGTAAGGCGTTTACCCGTCTAACGCGTGAAATCGCGGTCGCAGCCCGTGAAGGCGGCGGAGACCCGGAATTTAACCCCCGCTTGCGCCTTGCCATTGACAAGGCCAAAGCGTCGAATATGCCCAACGACAATATTGATCGTGCCGTCAAGCGCGGGGCTGGCGTTGGTGATGATACCGTTGTTTATGAGGAACTCACTTATGAAGGTTATGGTCCCAACGGTGTAGCTTTTATCGTGGATACCGTCACCGACAATCGCAACCGTACACTTGCTGAAGTAAAACACGCCTTCAACAAGGCAGGCGGGTCACTGGCGACGGCCAACGCCGTGTTGTGGCAGTTCGACCAGAAGGGATACATCGAGCTTGCCACCGATGGTGTCGATTTTGACGAACTGTTCCTGCAAGCGGCGGAAGCGGGCGCGGAAGATGTCATCGAAGAAGAAGATACTTATGTCATCTATACGGTACGCGAATCACTGCATGAGGTCGAGCAGGCCCTCAGCGAAGCGGCCTACACGATCACCGATAGTAAGCTCACCTGGGTTCCTAAGAATGAAGTAGAACTGCCCCGTGATCAGGCCATGCAGATCGTGCGTTTGCACGAACGGCTGGATGAACTGGACGATGTGCAGAACGTCAGCAATAATCTCAGTCTGAGCGATGAGGTGCTGGCAGAACTTGCCGAAGCCTAATATCCGAACAAAATTTCGGTATAATGAAGGGCAGTTCTTGATCTGCCCTTTTTTGTTACATACCCCTATCGATAAACAATAAGGACGTGCCGTTGCACGTCCCTACACAGTGCGGGTATCGTAGGGACGCCCCGTTGGGCGTCCGCCGTAAAATGTACCGGGTAAAAGGGCAAATGTGAAGAAAATGCACAGTAGAAATTTGTTGCAAAGGACTCATTATGCTTGTTTTAGGATTAGACCCCGGCACGGCCACTACCGGCTATGGACTGGTGAAAGAACATGAGGACGGCACAATGGAGGCCATCGATTTTGGCGTCATCACCACCAAAGCCAATACCCCGATGCCTGTCCGCCTCAAGCAGATTTATGATGAACTCACGGCCATCATTGACAAATACCAGCCGGATGCTGTCGCCATTGAGGAACTCTTCTTCGGCAAAAACGTCACGACGGGTATCACAGTGGCACAGGCACGAGGGGTGATGCTGCTGGTGACGGCACAAAAAGGGCTGCCCGTCACCACCTATAAACCGAAAGTCGCCAAGCAGGCCATCACGGGCTATGGCAGCGCCGATAAAACACAGATGCAGGAGATGATGCGCCAGATTCTGGGACTGGATGAAGTGCCGCGCCCGGATGATGCCGCCGACGGGCTGGCAATGGCCTACACCCATCTCAATTCAACCCGCTTTGACCGGATGCAGTATTAGGAGCGTACTATGATTGATATTGTCACCGGGCCGGTGGTCGCGCAGGGCGATGATTGGGTAGTGGTTATGGCGGGGCCAATTGGCTACCGCATCAGCGTTACGCGGTCTGTGCTCCAACAAATGGACCCGCATGATGCCGTCATTTACACCCACCTCATTGTGCGCGAAGATTTAATGGCGCTGTATGGCTTTGTTGATGAGAAGGAACGCCTGCTCTTCCAAACGCTGATTGGCGTGAGCGGCGTCGGGCCAAAGCTGGGGCTGACCATTTTGAGCACGCTCAGCCGCGAACACCTGCAAAATGCGGTGGTCCGCGAAGAGCCAACTGTCCTGACGCGCGTACCCGGCATTGGCAAGAAAACCGCCGAAAAAATTGTGTTTGAACTGAAGGATAAATTGCAGGATTCGCTGGGCGAGGCACCCATTCTTATCAGCGATACCGACGCGGATGTCATGGCAGCCCTGACGGCGCTCGGCTACAGCATTATTGAGGCGCAAAGTGCGCTGCAATCCATACCGCGCGATGCCCCGGATGATGTGGAAACGCGGGTGGTGATGGCCTTGCAATATTTCGCGGGTTGATTTGTCATGAGACCCCCATGAAATCCTTCCGAGAAGATGTTGAGGCTATACACAACAAGTTGATTGACTGGCAACGAAACCCCTATGCCGCGCATACTGTTGAAGTGGATGGTTATTCTCTGGCTACTCAATCTTGGCGGTATGTACACTTATGCTGCGCCTTACCATGATCCAGAGTTTGTGGCTCTGCTTAGATTACTCAGGTGGCGCGATCCAGTCAGCGGCTTCGAACTTCCGTTTCAGATCGACCGGACAGAACCGCTGGCTGTGCAAATGCAGCAGCTTCGGGAATTACAATTGTTCAATTCAGAATTTATATACCTGAGCGAACTTCCCCCGGAAATCGGAATACTTTCTGAACTGACCACTATTACGCTGTCCGAGAATGGCATTGAGGAGTTGCCACCAGAAATTAGTCAGTTACAGAATCTACGGACGCTTTTTTTAGGTAACGCTCCCTTGCGTGATTTACCAGCAGAATTTGCCAATCTTCACAACCTGCGACAGTTTGCGATTAGCAGTGACGTGATCGACGAAGTGCCTTCAGTTGTATTCAAGGTTTCGAGTCTCGAAAGTCTTGCCATCAGCGGTGCTCTCATCAGCGAACTTCCCCCGGAAATTGGAATGCTCTTGAACTTGAGGACACTCGCTTTGCGTGGCACCCGGATTAACACCCTGCCCCCTGAGATTGGTAATCTAAGTAAACTGGAGAGGTTGTTGCTAAGCAGCGTTCCACTGATGGACTTGCCGCCGGAGATTGGCAATTTAACAAGCCTTACCGAATTGGAATTATCGAATACATTTGTGACTCGCCTGCCAGCCGAAATCGCGAACCTGTCAAACCTCCAGGTACTGCAACTTTCTGGCACCGACATTGATGAACTGCCGCCTGAAGTAGTAGACATGTGCTATTTCATCGCATGCACACGTTAGCCAGCAAGATACGATCTGAGTCAGGGGAATAGAGCGTGGGTACAAAATGGGGCGACAGCACACCGGCGGTATCGCCCCATAGCAATTTTACTCGCTGCGTGAGAAACGCTTGCGTTCAAGGATTTGTTGGAGCGTTCGCACGATACCATCAACATCAATCGGCTTGAGGATGTAACCATCAAAGCCCTGCTTCAGCAGCGACGGGGTCTCTGCCTCGGTAACGGTGGCAGTGTGGGCGATGATCGGGAATGGGGCGTTGGGGAATATCTTGTGGATGACATCCTTCACCTCATACCCATTCATATCCGGCATCTGAAGGTCAAGCAGGACCATCGTTGGCTTGAACCACTGCATCAGCTTCAACGCTTCAGGTCCATTGGTGGCAATCTCCACCTTTGCCCCGTAGAAGTCCATTACCTGCTTGACCATATTGGCGCTCTGGTAATCGTCATCGACCACAAGAATCGACCATTGTTTGACGTCGTTGTCTGTAAATTTGCTCATTCGGACTTGCCTCTATCTCATTGTTCGATGGATTGATCTGAAAGGGAGAAAAGATTCCAAATTCGCAGGCAAGCATGCTGATGAGGTTTAGTGTCTGACAATCACTGCGCTTCGATAGATTCAGCCTAGTGGCAACAGGTTAAAACGACATCAGATTAACGTTATGAAGTTGTAAGCGATAGATGAAAGCCAGATGAGTTGTTAATTATCCTCAGACCGCCGCTTGCGGTTTAGAATCTCGCGCAGTCTGGGTGTTACTTCGTCAACGTGAAATGGTTTGAGGAGGTAGCCATCAAAACCTTTGTCGAGCAGTGTTTTTGCCTCGGATGGATTGACATTTGCCGTATGTGCAATAATTGGATATGGGGCATTTGGGTGCAGCTTGCGGATGGCATCCTTTACCAGATAACCATTCATATCGGGCATATTCAGGTCCAGCAAAATGAGGGTCGGTTGAAACCACTTTAAAATGCGCAGTGCTTCATGCCCACCACCGGCAATCTGCACTTTTGCCCCATAAAAGGCCAGTATCTGGCTGACGATGAACGCATTATCATAGGCGTCATCAATCACCAGAACCGTCCAATTCTTAATGTCACTCTCGTCGTCAGAATTCATCTTTGTGCCCCGGTAATAGTATCTACAAGATAAAAAATCTGGATTAAACGGACATCAAAATATTGTCATGATGTTGTTAAAGTACACGACTTGCGTGGCTTATTTTAGCTCTTTCAGGATGTCGCTCAGGGTCTTGATGAAGTCATCCATCCGGAAGGGCTTGAGAACATAACCATCAAAGCCCTGATCCAGCAATTCTTTGGCCTCTATCGGGGCACGAGCGGTAAACGCAATGATAGGTATGCGAGAATCAAACCGGCTGCGCACGGTTTCGAGCACTGTCACGCCATCGGCATCGGGTAATTTCATATCTAACAGGATAAAGGTGGGGGCAATGTCAGCGAGCAATGTATACGCATCTTCGCCCGTCGTGGCGGTATATACCTGCGCACCTTCGGCAGTGAGTAGATGCCGCACAATATCGGCGAGTTCGCGACTGTCCTCAATCACCAGAACCTGCCACTTGCGCACATCATCGTTTTGATTGTTCATGAGTGTCTCCCCTGATAACAGATAAAAAGGGTAACGCTGCTGAATAAAATTCCGATAAATTATTTGTCATGAAATTGTTAACAATCAATGTGCTGGATTGATTATAACCTAACCTTTATGTTTGCGTGTTATCAAAGTGCGGGTGATATAATATGGACGCCCCGCTGGAGCATCCATTAGCATTCAACGTATCGGGTTAGCCAGCGCGGTGGTAGTGACATATTGACCGATGGAACAGGCGATAGATGATTTACCCCCTCTCGGTCTCCCCCGTTTGCGGGGGAGATGGTCGGTACGCCTTCAAAAAGCGCTTTATTGCACTAGCTTGTTCAACAAGGCGTGTATTTGAGCAACAGGGATTCCAGTTCCCTCCTCGTTTGCGGGGTTAGGGTGGGGCAAATTTTCGCCTCATCAGTTAACCTGTTATCACTGCCACCAGCGCTAGGCCAGCATTGGCATAACGTCTGCGCGTTCACTCTGTAGTTCGGCTTCCGTCGCGCCGATCTTGTCTTTTGCGTAATCGCTCAGATTGAGACCTTCCACGATTTGCCAGCTACCACTGGCGTTGGTGCGAATCGGGAAACTGAACATCAGGTCTTCATCCACACCGTAGGGATTACCCGCTGAATAAACGGCTACACTGTACCAATCGCCTGCCGGAGTGGGGTTAAGCAGACTGCGCACGGTATCAATGGCGGCATTGGCGGCACTGGCGGCGGAACTCTTGCCACGTGCTTCAATAATGGCCTTGCCGCGCTGTTGGACCGTCTTCAGGAAAGCACCCTCCAGCCAATCGCGGTCACCAATCACATCAATCGCATTTTTGCCGTTAATTTTCGCCGTCTCGAAATTGGGAAACATTGTGGCGCTGTGGTTGCCCCACACGGCCAGATTACTGACATCTTTCACTCTGGCACCGGCTTTTTCGGCAAGCTGGCTTTTGGCGCGATTTTCGTCAAGGCGGGTCATGGCAAACCAGCGGTCCGTCGGGATGTCCGGGGAATTCTTCAGGCCCACGAGCGCATTGGTATTGCAGGGATTGCCGACAACGAGAATACGCACGTCGTCAGCAGCATAATCGTTGAGGGCCTTACCCTGTGTTACGAAGATGCCACCATTGGCTTCCAGCAAATCTTTGCGCTCCATATCGGCAGTACGCGGGCGGCTGCCGACCAGCAGTGCCCAGTTCACGTCATTAAACGCAGCGTTGGGGTCGTCGGTGGCAACGATGCCGTAAACAAGCGGAAAGGCGCAGTCATTTAACTCCATGACCACGCCTTTGAGGGCATCCATTGCCTGTGGGATTTCCAGAATCTGCAATATAATAGGTTGGTCTTCACCAAAAGTTTCACCGTTTGCGAGGCGGAACAATAAACTATAGCCAATTTGACCGGCTCCACCTGTCACTGCAACGCGGATCGGATCTTTCACTGTGAACTCCTTGCAATATTCAAGTTATTTCGCAAAACTATTTGTCAGTGTAGCGAGATTCGTCCAGAAAACAATACTAAAGAGACATGACAAATTACACGATTCCATTTGCCGAACACACGCTGGAATTTACCATTCCCGATGACTGGCTGGTGGATATTGCCGGGTCATCTTCAAACACGGTCCCGCTGTCTGAAACCGAGATTGAGCGCCGTTTGCTGGCTTTTACCGATATACTCCGCGCCACCCACGATCCATCACGCCCACTCATCTTTGTCTTCACCGATGCGACTCGCGCCAGCCCCGACCAGCGGCTGCTGGAACCCATTGTGCGGCACATCGCGGATGACGGTTTCGACATCACATTTTTATGTGCAGTGGGTATGCATCGCCCCTCAACTCGTGAGGAAAAAATCGCCAAACTCGGCGCGTGGATTGTCGAGAATTTCCGGGTGATTGATCACGACCCGGCGGGTGTGATTCGATTTGGCGTGGTGAATGGTACACTCGTTGAAGCCAACCCGCTCCTGAAAGATGCCACAATTGTCGGTGTTGGCGTGGTTGAGCCGCACCAGTACGCAGGTTACAGCGGCGGGGTCAAAACGGTGGTGATTGGCTGTGGTGGCCCGCAAACTATTGGTGCGACACATGGTCCGCCCTATCTTGATTTGCCGGGTACGCGGCTTGGCGCAGTGGACGGCAATCCTTTTCAGGCGTTCGTGCGCGAAGCAGGTGCAGTTATCGGGCAGGATTGGGCGGTCAATGTTATTCTGGATAGCGATTACCGCATCATTGAGTTGGCTGCCGGGAAACCGGATGATGTGCATGATACACTGGTCAAACGGGCACGCGAGATATACGAGACTCCGGTACCCAATGCGCCCTACGACGTGGTGATTGCGGGGATGGGTGCGCCCAAACACGTCAATCTCTATCAAGCTTCACGCGGCGCAACCTATATCGGCCTGAGTGCGCGTCCGGTCATCCGGCGGGGCGGGGTGATTATCGTGCCTGCGCCCATCCCGGAAGGCGGCGGGGAAGGAGAGGGCGAGCGGAATTTTATGCAAGTGATGCTGCGCTTCGGCCCAACATTAGAATTGATAGAGTATTTGCGGGAAAATGGCTGCCGTCCCGGTGAGCAGCGGGCCTTTATGATTGCCCAACTGCGCCAGCGTTACCGGCTGATTATTGTGGGGGCGGAGCGCATTATGCCTGTCCTGGAGGCGGATCTGGATAACGCGCCGGATATGAATGAAGCACTGCATATGGCTGTGAAATTGACTCGTACAGAGTCACCAAAAACATTGATTGTGCCGCATTCGGTGCAAACCATTCCGGTCCCTGCACAGTAAAATATATAGAAGAGGCAGAATGTGAAAGAAGACCTCATCATCTTTCCCCCTCCGGTCCTGGCGGACCACCTCCCCCATAAATGGAGGAGGGAGATGCACGGCTCAATAAGTCCCCTCTCCATTTATGGCTGGCGGAGGGACACTTTTCAAAAAGGAGAGAAGGACTTATCCTGACAGAAACCAACCACAGTCACTGACAAGGATAAGTCCATG
>JAKEEQ010000307.1 GCA_022616515.1 Chloroflexota bacterium
ATACTTGTCATTGAACTGTCCTCCTAAGTTGGTTGGTTTGCTGACTTCCCATCTTGGGAGACAGTTCTTTTTTGTCAACCCTATTTCACATAGAGCGTTAACGTTATATTCGGTGAGACGTGCAGAGACTACAGTATAGAGGAAAACGTATTGTATGGAACGTCAGGAAACCCTGAAAAAGATCACAGACAAACCCGATTGGTCTGTTCTCATTATCGGCGGCGGTGTAAACGGAATCAGTACTTTTCGGGACCTCGCTCTGCAAGGCGTGGACGTTTTACTGGTTGAAAAGAATGATTTTTGTTCCGGAGCCAGTGCAGCATCATCACATATGGCACATGGCGGACTGCGGTATCTCGAAAATGCGGAGTTCCGGCTGGTGCGCGAAGCCCTTCGTGAACGTAACCGCCTGTTCATCAATGCCCCACATTATGTTCACCCGCTGCCCACCACCATTCCTATATTTCACTGGTTTTCGGGAACACTCAACGCTCCCCTGAAATTTCTGGGCCTTTCAAACAAATCAAGTAACCGTGGTGCGTTTATTATCAAGGTTGGTCTGACACTTTACGACATTCTTAGCCGCAACCAGCGTTCCATGCCCCGCCACAAGTTTTTTGGCAAGAAAGAGTCACTGAAGAAACGCCCGCAACTGCATCCTGACATAGTGGCGACGGCCCAATATTACGATGCCTGGATTGAAAACCCGGAGCGTTTGTGTGTCGAGATGATTTTAGATACCGAAGCAATATCCGATAACGCGCATGCGGTTAATTATCTGGGAGTCAGTGATGCCAGCGGGGAGACCGTTACCCTGACCGACGAACTCACCGGAGACATCTACACCGTCAGGCCAAAGGTAGTGGTCAATGCCGCCGGACCTTGGATAGATTTTGTCAACAAAGACATCCATCACAAGACCCACTTCATCGGTGGAACGAAAGGTTCGCATCTGGTGATTAACCATCCCGACCTGCTTAAAGCCAGTGCTGGCAGCGAGATGTTCTTCGAGAACAAAGATGGGCGCATCACGCTGTTCCTCCCCTATCTCGGCAAGATCATGGCTGGCACTACCGACATCCCCATTAACAATCCCGACGATGCTCGCTGCACGGAAGAGGAAGTTGACTATATTCTCGAATCCATCAGGCAGGTATTTCCCGAAATTGACGTCAATCGCTCTCACATTGTCTTCAGATTTTCTGGTGTACGTCCACTGCCTGCCAGCGATGCATCTAACCCCAGCCAGATTAGCCGTGACCACAGCATCAACGTCATCGAGCCAGATGACGTTGTCGATTTTCCCACTTATTCACTGGTTGGTGGCAAATGGACCACATTCCGGGCATTTGGGGAGCAGGTGACGGATACGGTGTTGGATAAACTGAATATGTCTCGCAGTGGCGATACAAAATCAATGGCAATCGGAGGTGGCAAAGATTATCCCACTGAGAATAAGTCACAATGGCTGGAACAAACCAATGAACAAATAGGTGTTGCAAAGGACCAGCTTGAAACCTTGTTCAATCGCTACGGTACTCGCGCCAAAGATGTGGCCCAATACATTGCTGCCGGAGATGATTCGGCACTGGAAACATTGAGTGATTTCACTGAACGTGAAATCGAGTTCATCGCCAGGCATGAGAAAGTCGTTCGGCTTGATGACTTTTTCCTGCGCCGATCACTGCTTGCCATTACCGGACATGTCACACGCCCTATGATTGAGGAAGTTACGGAAATATTGGGGCGTGTTCTGGGATGGTCGGCGGATCGCCAACATCAGGAAATTAAACGAACCGCCGAGTTACTCTCTGAACAGCACGCGATGAAATTATAAGGCCGGTATGATGTTTTCCACGATACCATACATGATAAAAATACCCATTATCATTACGCTCCCGCCTGCAATCACAATGCTCCAGCGAGAGAGTTTCTGGCTGCTTCTCTGCAAAATCATTGTACTGCCAACATTCAGGTGTACTAGTGGCAGCAGCAGGATTGCCATTGCAGCGAGCGGACCTCCCAATATCACAGCATCACTCAAATGGATCCCCATTGATGACCACCAATCGTAAAGCGCCGGTTCACCCAGATTGTATTTAGTGATGTTGACCGTCGCGAAAATGGTCGATGGGATCAAAAACAATACGGCAAGAAAACTGAAAAATCTTTCAAGAGCACCCGGTCTTCCGTCACCTGTCAGCAAGGCCATGACGAATAAATCTATCATGGCCCGAATAGCAAACCCTCCTGCGGCAAAAATGTTTTCGTCCCGGAGAGTCCTGTGCCACATTTCATCAAAAACTGTGGCCTGTTCTTCACCATACTTGTTGCGAAATTCTGGTGGATACAACACAAGTAAAAATCGATACAACCGGCTCATGATTGGCCTCCTTCGTCGGGTAAAACACGTTTGCTGCGGGCCAGGTTGACCAGTTCTTCCAGCCGCTGCGCCTCAGCGACCATGACCTGTCGCCCTAACGCGGTAAGCTGATAATATCTGCGGCGCTCATCGTCTTCGGTCTCTATCTCTTCAATGAGACCTCGCTCCACCAGACGACTGATGGCTCCGTACAGTGTGCCGGGTGGCATTCGCAAGCGACCATCTGTCTGAGCTTCGATTTCTTGAATGATGCCATAACCGTGCCGCCTGCCTTCGGAGAGGGCTATCAGAATATGGTAGACGGCAAAGGTCAGAGGTAAAAATTCATATGCTCTCATATATCGTGTCTCGTTATATCGTATTACGATATAATATCGCAAGTCAAGTTTGTTTGTCAAGATAGTGGTGTACAATTAGTCAAAGCTGAGTGGCAGTTGGAGCAGCGTGATGAAACGATACTGGTTAATCTCGGTAGCTATTGTGGTACTGATTGTTGCGCCTTTGGGTTATGCGCAGGATGACTCCCTACCGTCTGGACAACTGGCAATAGAAGGCACAGATGGCAACATCCATATTTACGATCCGACCGACGAAACATTTTTCCAGATAACCACCGACGGCAGCGACAGCCGAGTTTATTATTGGCCCACCTGGTCAACCGATGGTCAGATTGCCTACTTTGGAACCAGTCGCGAAGCATCTAATTCCTTTGGACTTGGCATCTTCGTCCAGCCCGATCCTTTAAACAGTGACATTATTCACAGTTTTATCTCTCCCGGTGACATCTTCACTTATGCCTATTGGGCACCCAATGATTGTCCCGATGGCAACTGTCGTGATCTGGCAATACTGTATACGGCCTCCAGCGGCAATCTGGCCCTGCGGATGGCCCGCTCCAGTGAAGACAACTTTGAAGTTGCGGAGATTGAAACAGGTGGCCCATTTTACTGGGATTGGGCACCTGATGGGCAGTCGATGTTCTGGGCACGATTTGGCGAAACGCTGGAAATCTACGATGTTGCCAGTGATGAAGTAACCGAGACATTCGTTGAACAGCAGGGTATACAGCGAACAGTTGACTGGTCACCCGTCGATGACCGTTTACTGTCAGCCGTCAGCAATCCTTCCGAACTGACAGACCTGGTACTATTTGATGGTGACGAGCGAACGACACTCTTGAGCAATATTGAAGGCGTTCTATCATTTGAGTGGTCACCCGATGGCAAACAGGTGGCATATCTCGATTCCAATGGCGGTAAGTTGGGGATTATTGACACCGACGGGAATATGGTTGCTGACCCGGCTTCAAATGTTATTGCATTTTTCTGGGCACCCACCGGGGATAAAATCGCATTCCTGACAATAGGGACGGATCGCCCTGGCATCACCGCCAAACCTGCCAGTCAGGACGAGTTGTTTTTACTGTGGAATGTGTACGATATGACAGCGGGAACATCAAAACTCGTAGCAAGCATAATTCCTACTCGCCAGATGGTGTATTATCTGAACTTCTTTGACCAGTTTGCCCGCAGCCATTCATTCTGGTCGCCCGATGGCCGTTATCTGGCATTCGGACAAACCACCTCAAACGGGCGTAATGTTGTTTCCATTGTGGATGTTACTGAGGATAATCCGGTGGTTCAGGAAATCATGGAGGGCAATATCGGAATTTTCAGTTGGAACTGAGCTATGATCTGGTTCCCAGTAGGAAATATGTCCGCATTTCACCGATCCCCTTGACATAAAGGGGATCACGTTCTTGTAATTCAAACTCATTGGCAAGGCGCTCGGCAAGCGCTCTGGTGATGTGAATCTGGCCTACTTCGCCATGTGTTTCCATACGATTGGCAACATTGACGGTGTCCCCCCAGAGATCATAGAAGAACTTACTGGTGCCCACTACACCCGCAACGACAGGGCCAACGTGGATGCCAATCCGCAGCGCTAACTCGTTTCCCGTGCGCCTATTGATGTCCTCAATCGCATCCATCATATCCAGTGCCAGATAGGCAATGGCCTTCGAATGCTCTTCCATAGTGCGCAACAGGCCACCGACTACCAGATAAGAATCGCCGATGGTCTTGATTTTCTCAAGGCCATAATTTTCTACGATGTGGTCAAAACGAGAGAATATTTCGTTCAGCAGCATAATCAGGTCATCTGGATTGACGGTCGCTGCCAGCGGGGTAAAGTTCACGATGTCGGCAAATAATACGCTCACATCGTGAAAATTATCTGCAATGACGTTTTCACCAGATTTGAGACGTTCTGCGATAGGTTCTGGCAGAATATTAAGCAGTAATGCTTCAGACTTCTCGCGTTCCTCACGAAGCTGATCATAGAGATATTTCTTTTCAAGACTGGCATTGATGCGGGCCAGCATCAGCGTTGTGTTAAAAGGCTTGAGCAGATAGTCATCCGCCCCAAGCTGGATGCAGCGCACAATACTTTCCATATCGTCCACCGCAGAAATAACAATGATGGGGATATGACGCAGGTTGGCGTCGGCATGAACCGCTTCCAACACCTGATAGCCGTCCATCACGGGCATCATGATGTCTAGCAAGACAATATCTATGGGGAGGTCTCGCATTCGGTCCAGTGCTGACTTTCCATCGCTTGCCGTGGATGTTTGATAGCCCTCACGCTCAAGCTGGCGTGATAGCAAATCACGATTAATGTTGTTATCATCTACGACTAGTATGTGCCAGTTTCTGTTTTGCATCACGCCCTACGTAGTAATTAGCAATATAACAAATGCCAGATAGCTCACGAGAAAGATCGCCGCATCCCGGCGTCTCAGGTGTTTGTTCCAGGCAAAAGGAACCATCAGTATCGCGAATACCAGCATTGCCGGGAATTCGAATCTCAGCAAACTGCCATCAATTCCCATTGGATTAATTGTAACCGTAGCTCCCAGGATCAATAATAAGTTAGCAATATTAGACCCTACAATGTTCCCGATTGCAATGTCCGCCTCGCCTTGAGTTGCCGCTATAATCGACGTTGCCAGCTCTGGCAGTGATGTTCCAAAGGCTACGATTGTGAACCCGATGACCAGCTCACTCACACCAAGTTCGGTAGCAACAACCGTAGCTCCCGATACTGTAAATTGTGCACCCGCTACCAGAATAGCAATTCCCATGAGGATGATGCCAAAATTGCGCAGGCGATGAGTGCGATCTATGTCAATCAAGTCTTCAGACTCCTCAAACTCCTCAAATTCTGGTTCCAGAACATCGTCACCATCCAGCATATAAATCATAACATTAAATACCACCATGCCAACTAGCATTAAGATACCTTCAAGCTGCTCGAATTGGTTGTTTAAAGCGAGCACATAAACAACAGCCGAAACCCCGATCATGATCGGGATTTCGCGCTTGATGATTCGCGAGTCGATACCAATTGGCACAATCAGGCCCGTCAGCCCAAGAATAAGCCCGATGTTCGCGATATTTGAGCCAATAATGTTGCCCAGCGAGACGCCGTCATAGTCTCGCAACGCTGCGGTCACGCTCACCAACAATTCGGGAGTTGAGGTCCCAACAGCAACTATCGTCAGGCCAATCACCAGCGGGGAAACCCCAAATGAGCTTGCCAGACGCGAAGACCCCTGAACCAGATAATTGCCACCGAAGAATAATCCAAGTAAACCAATCAGGATATAACCTGAGTTGAGTGCCATTTCCAAAGCATAATACCCTTCTCACAGAGATAAACGGAGCCATTCTACGCAAAATGTACTCTGCAAGCTAGCATGAGAAAAAAAAGCCCCCGTGTGGGAGCTTTTATTGGCTAATTCGTATCTCTAGACCGCCACCTGCCGCTCGGACAGGTTTGGCCCAGTTCAGCTTCGAGGAAGGTGAACACCTCATCGTAGAACGACGTTACACGCCACTCACCGGGACCGGGGACATACTCTTCATTTTCATCCAGAACACCACCTGCAATATAATCCCGGCGGGTGCTGTGTTCAGTCTCGCTGGTGAGCGCCCAGCCTAATTGTTCACGCAGTTCTTCATTCTCACGCCACACCTTACCAAAGCCCCGGATTGGCTGCTGGGGTTGTGCGTTCGCGAATTCCGATTCAGTGACATAATCTTCTGGCGGATTGAGTTCCTCGACCGACTCAATATCGCCTTCTTCAAAGGTGTCTTCAAAGCAGAACCAATCGCCTGACATTGGGTCAGTGTCATCACCAACAGCAACCCAGATACGTCGCCAATCGCGGAACCAGAACATCCGGCCCTGCTCAAACACTTGCTCGACCACAATGGCCTGCTCAATGCGCGGTGTGGGAAAAATGCTGGGTAAATCGGTAGGCGTTGGCGCAACCGTTGCGGTTTGTTGTACAGCGTCTAATGTCTGCTGGGAAATTTGCGTAGGATTGGGAGTAGTCTCACCGTTTCCCAATTGGGCGTTAAGCGCCTCAATCGTCGCCTGCTGGTCAATCATCGCCTGCGCCAAAGAATTGATCGTGGCCTCAAGTTCCGCAGAATTGTCACCAACCGGGGCAGAACCCGGTGTGTTGGTAATCACGACAATTTCGGTGGGCGGTACTTCGTCATCTTCGCCACAACCCGCAAGTGCTAGAATAATTACTGCAATGAGCAGCAGGAGGATGCGAGGTTGTCGGGTACATTTGATCATACAAGCGTTCTCGTTTACTGTGAGTAAGTCACCGCTCATCATAGAGCGGAGCCGAGTATATATCAATATGCGTGAGCTTGTCATGGGGCAAGCGTCAGTATTTGGGTAGATATTACAAAAGGTTAACCGTCAGCTAAACGGCGATAATCCTGGTTGTAGTAAAGCAGAGGTTTAGTTGTTATCGCGTCAACATCGCTGGTTTCAATGACTTCGCCAATGACAATATAATGTGTATTGCCGTCGTAGACAGCCCATAATCTACAATCAAACCAACCGACGGAATCGGCAAGGAGTGGGGCACCCGTCACAGCCGTTTCCACGGTTAATCCGTCAAACCGTATGGGATGTTCCTGATAATTTGGATCGAAGCCTGCGAAACGATTGGAAATATCTTCCTGTCCTTCGCGCAGAATTGAAACACCAAACACTTTGGACTTTAATATAGCTTGCGTGGTCTGAACTTCTTTTTTCAGGAAAACGGAAACCAGCGGCGGCTCCAGTGAAAGGGAGGTAAAGGTGCTGACTGTCATCCCACACGGGTCATTGTATTCCGGGTCAATGGACGTAACAACGGTTATGCCAGCAGGCCAATGACGCATGAGTGGACGCAGATCAACTTTTTCTGTCATCAAGATAGTGTCGCTTTCGATTGTACCCGTACTGTAATTTTACACTACCAGACTTTAACACACTTGCACACTGCACAAAAGAACAGGAGGGACGGGAAGAACTTGCCCCTGTCCGCAAATTTTTGGCGGGGTGACACTTCTTGCAGAACGGAGCCTCAACAGCAACTGCGTTCACCAACGGTTTGGGACACTCAGCGCGACGGACGGGATGTATCCCGTCCCTACGGAAATCGTGGATAATCGTAGGGACGCCATATATGGCGTCCGCTGCCTGATTGATGGGGTTTCTGGCAATTTGAGGTCGTACCGCTCCTCTGCGTTTCCTGAAAACTGCCCAAACCCTCCTCGCAAATTTAACTACGAAGTTTAGCACCTGCTCTTTCAAGCTCGCCCACGATTTTCTTCTGAAGTGTGTTGACCTTCTTGTCGTTGAGCGTTTCATCGGTGCTCTGGAAGACCAGTGCATATGCCAGTGACTTATTGCCGACACCGATACTGTCGCCCCGGTAAACATCGAACAGCCGCACACTTTCCAGCAGATCACCACCGCTGTTCCAGATGACTTCTTCCACCTCGGCAGATGTTGTGTCATCTGGCACAACCACCGCAATGTCGCGATACACCGGCGGCTGGGTTGGGATGGGTTTGACCTGAACGCGGGATGGCGCAATTGCCAGCAGTTTGTCGAGATCCAACTCGGCGGCAACAACAGGCGTTTCCAGATCAAGCCCCAGCCCAAATGCCTCGCGTACCAGTGGATGAACCTCGCCCATCAACCCGATCTGTTCACCTTCCACCACCAGCGATGCCACACGGCCCGGATGGAAACTGTTGTGTTCGGTCGGGTGGTATTTAGCGTGGCGAGGGTCAATACTCAACCCTTCAAGCAGCTTTTCGATAACGCCTTTCAGGTCGTAGTAATCGACGCGCGATTCGTTAGCATCGCCAATCCAATTCGGTTCCTCGCGTGGCCCGGCCAACAGGATGCCCAGACGACGCGGTTCTTCGGGCAGGCCATTTTCCACGCGATAGTAGACCGAGCCAATCTCGAAGATTTGCAGGTTGTCGCGGTGTCGTGAATTGATTTCGGCGTTTTCCAGCAGCCCGGACAGCAGCGTTTGACGCATCGCTGTCCGCTCCACACTAATCGGATTGAGAATTTCCACATACGGTGCAGACCGCCATGAGGATTTCGCGCCTTTCGGAGTCAACATGGCTTCAAACTCAGGCGTGGTGAAACGGTAATTAATGACCTCTTGCAAGCCAGCACTTACCAGCAGATCGCGCACCTGCTCCTCACGGTCAAGGTCGGGATTACCACGCTGCGGCGGCAGTGCATCTGCCATTGTCGAGTTCGGAATGTTGTTATAGCCATAGATTCGTGAAATTTCTTCAATTAAATCCGCCTGACCAATCACCCCGGTATCAACATCAAGACGATGATCGGGAACGGTGACCAGCAGCATGTCCGTATCCACATTTTCGACACCAAATTGCAGTGCGCGTAAGATTCCAACGATGCGGTCGCTGGGGATGTCAAAGCCAAGAATTCGTTTGACTTCGGCGAAAGGCAGTTCCACCGTCACTTTTTCTGCCGGGGCAGGATAGGCATCAATGATACCGGGAGCGAGTGTTCCGCCGCCGACATCGACCATCAATTTAGCCCCGCGCTTAACACCCTTGAGTGCCATTGCCGGATGCACACCGCGTGAGAAGCGGGCTGCTGCTTCACTATGGGCTTTGGTCCGTCCCATCGTGTGGCGAATATCGACCAGATTCCAGCCTGCCGCTTCGAGCAATACATTGGTTGTGCCACTAGGCATCAATTCTGAGCCGAGTTCATGAAC
>JAKEEQ010000308.1 GCA_022616515.1 Chloroflexota bacterium
ACTTGTCATTGAACTGTCCTCCTAAGTTGGTTGGTTTGCTGACTTCCCATCTTGGGAGACAGTTCTTTTTTGTCAACCCTATTTCACATAGAGCGTATCTATATATGTCTCACCAGTGCCATCAAAAGATACGAGAAACCAGCCTTGTTTTGGGTCTAAGAACGATACAAGATCTGCTTGCCGAAAATATGAAATCCTACCCGACGCCTCTCGTGAAGACAGTTTGACCAGTTCTGTTCCATCAGCACGCATTCTATATAAGCCCTGATTCTGTGCGCTCACAATGTGCCAGTCACCATCATCTCTACGAACATATTGGCTCCAGGCAACACCAAACTTATTAAGGATGTTCTGACTCAGGGTGTTGTTTCTTTGAATGGGTGTATATTCACCTGTCAAACTGACACAGAATTCTTCAATGCCACCGAGACCGGATTCAATACATTTATCCAGTTCATTCCACTCAGGATAATAAAACCATCTGTAATCACCTGATGGACCACCTAGATTGGTAAGTTGCTTGACCTTTGCACCGTCTCCCCGCATCACATAAACCTGATCAAGCCCTGTGCGGGTGGAGACAAAAGTAATCCAATATTCACTCACAATGTCGCTTCGTAAAGCCATTAACCCTGTGGTCAAGCCAATCAACAAGAAAGCTCCGATTAGAAAAGTTTTGCGGAAAACAGAAATCATAAGCGTTAACCTGAGCCTGCAAGTAATTACCTTCTCAGATTAACAGGGTGGAGTGAATTGTTCTCGATTGTTTGCGATACGACTTCGCGCCGTTTTGCCTGCGGAGAGCTTACAGCAGCAGTAATCCAATCACAAAAAGGACCGCGCCCACACCACCGAGCGCAATGCGCAGCCCGGCCTCACCAAATAATTCCTTGATGACCGTCTCAACCAACGTGAGTTCGGGGAAGAGTAACCAATCAACTGCCGATCTTTCACGGTCCAAACCACGCATCATCGCCGACCACACGAGGTAGCCGCCGAGGAGTATAAAAATGATGCCAATGATCGTTCCGATGCCCATAAGAAAATTGCCCCAATTGATGCCTGTCTTTGCGATGATTATATTTCGGGTGCGTTTCTCACGCGAACAAAAACCAGCCCACTCGGAGAAAGTGGGCCGGAGCATCAGGACGGAGCGGATAATGACTATTGAGAGGCACCCGCGTCTTGACGGTTTCTGTTGTTGGCACCCGTCCGGGCACGCGGCGTGGTCAGGAAATCTGTAATCCTCGCTTCGATATTTTCCAGAAAATGGTCATAGCGCTCCTGTGTCATTTGACCGTTTGCCAGTGCTTCATCAGCACGAGCGGTGAGGTCAGCGATGATTTCGGCTTTGACCGCTTCAACATCAGCACCTGCTTCGATAATGATCTCTTCCAGTGTCAACCCATCGCGGAACTGGCCGCGAATATCAGCAGCGGTCAGGCCGGTGCTGTTCAGAATGATGCCGATAATGTCTCCATCTAAGCGGCGATCACGCGGTGGACGGTCCTGATTAGGACGGTCACGATTGGGACGGTCGCGGTTAGGGCGATCCGGTCGAGGCAGATTAAGCGGCTCGCTGTTGCTCATGGCTTCGGTGATTCGACCCTCGGCATTTTCCAGCATGTCATTTTTCTGCTCTTCGGTGATGCGCCCATTATCGACGGCGCGGGTCAACAACTCGTCAAAGTGAGTCAGCACACTATCCACGACATTGTCAGGGTCGCCATTGTGTTCAGTGATGTATTCGTTCAGACTCTGACCGTTTGCCCGCGCCCGCAGCACCTGACGCGGTTCAGTACCCGTTTCCTCTGCCGTGGCCCGAATAAGTTCACGCAACACCAGTGCTCCGAAGGCAGGGCGATCCCGCTGTGGTTCCTGTGCACTGGCGGCAGTCAACCCGCTGAAGGCGATACTGATTGCTATAATTCCTATAAGAATTTGTTTCAACATTGGACTATCCTCTGTCTATGGCTATACTGTTTGATTGATTACATTTTGTGGCAGATTTGTAACGTGAGTATAGGGTATTTGTAAAATCCTTGTTAAACATTTCTATCGTAACGATTAGCTGGAATGTCAAAGACTATCTGGCAAAATGTTTGGACAGCCTGTTTGCCGCCAACCTCCGCCTTGTGAACGAACAGGGCGACGTTGTGACGAATCCAGATCGCGATTATCCAAGTGTTGAAATGATTGTTGTCGACTCGGCCAGTGGTGACGATACGGTTGCCATGATAAAAGCCAGTTATCCCTGGGTGCGATTGTGTGAATCCAGCGAAAATGTTGGCTTCGTGCGCGGCAACAATATCGGGCTGGCGATGGCCCGCGGCGAGACCGTCATGCTGCTCAATCCCGACACCGAGATTTTCCCTGATACGCTGACGCGATTGCTTGAAGTCCTGTACAGCGATGACCAGTATGGCATTGTGGGGCCACATACGCTCAACTCTGACGGCACGCATCAATCGACCCGCCGCCGTTTCCCCGATGTGTGGACCGGGCTGTTTGAAAGCACATGGCTGGAACCGATGGCCCCTAAACCGATGATGACACGCTTCCGTGTAACTGACAAATCGAATGACGGGGTGTATCCGGTCGATTGGATGCAGGGGTCGGCGCTGCTGGCGCGGCGTGAAGTCTACGAGCAAATCGGCGGGCTGGACGACCGCTATATTATGTTCGCCGAGGAGATGGATTGGTGCAAACGTGCCCGCGAGACAGGCTGGATCAATGTCTACGTTGGCGACGCCAAAATCATCCATCATGGTGGTCAGAGCACGGCGCAAGTCCGGGCACGCACCCATGTCCATTTCCAGCACAGTAAATTACGCTATTTCCGCAAATTTCACGGGATATGGGCGGCACTTTTGCTGCGGATCGTCCTAGCTCTGAATTACCTCTTTCAGATTTTCCTCGAATCGGGAAAATGGCTGATCGGACACAAGCGCCCGCTGCGGGCCGAACGTGTCGCGGATTACTGGATTGTTGTCCAATCTCTGCTATGGGCGGGCGAACGACTTGTTATGCCGGAGAAGCACTGATGCGAATCGGAATCATCACCGGAGAATTCCCCCCGATGCAGGGCGGCGTTGGAGACTATTCGCTGGAGCTTGCCTGCGAAATGGCAAAGTCGGGACACAAGCTATTTGTGTTAACCAACATGCAGGCCCGGCAAGATGGTCCCGTTCCCGGAGTTACCATGCAGGCCAGCGTCGAACAGTGGGGCCGCTGGGGCCAATCGCGAGCACCGCGCGGCATCCAGCAGGCAGTTGATTGGGTGAAGGCGAATCAACTCGATGTGGTGAATATTCAATATCAAGCCGCCGCTTACAACATGCACGCCGCCGCCAACGACTTGCCCCATCGCCTCACGAGTCTGGTTCCGGTCGTGACCACGTTCCATGATCTGCTTGTGCCTTATCTCTTTCCCAAAGCCGGACCACTGCGCAAACGCGCTATTTACCAGATGGCTCAAAACAGCACAGGCATCATCGTAACCAATCGACAGGACGAAGCAGAACTGAAAGAGGCGGGTAATATGCCGCCCGTCGCACGAATTCCGATTGGCTCCAACATTGCCGTCAATCCTCCGCCGAATTATGACCGCAAGGCGTGGCGTTCTCGTAAGGGCATCGCACCCAATGCCTTCTTGATTGGCTTTTTCGGCTTCATTAATCGCAGCAAAGGCGTTGATACACTGGCCCATGCCGTCCGCATTTTGACCGAGACATACAAACAAGACGTGCATCTTGTGTTTATTGGCGGGCAGACCGGCACCAGCGATGAAAGCAACGTCCAGCAGGCCGATATTGCTCAGGAGTTGATTGGCGGATTGGGCATCACCAGGAGCGTTCACTGGACAGGCTTTGTAGATGCTGAACTGGTCAGCGCGAACTTAATGGCCTGCGATGTGGTGGCGCTGCCGTTCAAAGATGGAGTGTCACTGCGACGCGGAACGTTGATGGCAACGCTGGCGCATGGTTGTCCTATCGTCACCACATTCCCGGCACAAACCGATCCTGATCTGGTGGACGGTTTTGCGATGCGGATGGCCCCGCCGGATGATC
>JAKEEQ010000309.1 GCA_022616515.1 Chloroflexota bacterium
GACATCTTCGGTTGTTATATCCCGTGATAGTTCCGCCACAAGGTCTACCAGTGAGCCAGTGGGGGTTGGTACGCGAACGGCGATACCGTCGAATTTACCTTTAAGGTCCGGCAAAACAAGCGCCACTGCTCTGGCGGCACCTGTCGATGTTGGCACGATGTTGGTAGCAGCATTACGCGCACGGCGCAGGTCTTTGTGGGGACCATCCAGCAGCATCTGGTCGTTGGTATAAGAGTGAATGGTTGTAATCACGGCTTTATCAATGCCAAACGCCTCGTGGAGGACACGGGCTGCCGGGGCAAGACAGTTGGTGGTGCAGGATGCGTTGGAAACGACATGATGTTTGGATGGATCATAGTCGCCATCGTTGACGCCAACAACAAAGGTCTTATCAACTTCGCCCTTCGCCGGGGCAGAAATGATGACTTTTTTAGCTCCACCGTCCAGATGCAGTGCTGCCTTATCGCGGCTGGTAAAAATGCCGGTGCTTTCAATCACAACATCAACACCCATATCGCCCCACGGAATAGCGGCGGGATCACGCTCGGAGAAAGCCTTGAGTTCGTCTCCGTCGATAATCAAACTGTCGCTGGTGACTTCTACTTCGCCGTCGTAGGCTCCATAGTTAGAGTCGTAGCGGAAAAGGTGCGCCATCGTTTCGAGATTGCCGAGGTCATTGAATGCCACAATATCAACATCGTCAGGATAGTATTCTTTGAGTGCTTTAACGACCTGTCGTCCAATACGCCCAAATCCGTTAATGCCTACCGTAATTGCCATAGAACGTTATCTCCTCTTGGCTTAAGAGATTATAGATCGGTGACCGATTGTAACTCATAATCGGACGATTCGCCCTTATGTATTTCATCCATATTGTCGATGATAGAAGGCACATTCAAGCTCAAAAGTGCCTTGCGAAGTTTATTTGCATCGTGACGCCAGGGGCGCTGCTCATCGGTTAAATCGGTATAAATGATCTGGTAACGATCATAGATCGGACTGACTGGTGGGACAGGCTGCACATAGATGGTGTTGGGACCTTTGTTTTTGTCGGGATAGTGGTTGTTGGCAATGATAATGTCCACCAACCCTTCACCGACATGCCGCTCAATCGCCAGAATGTGGTCTTCGACTGTATAGTTCTCCGTTTCTCCGGGTTGGGTGGCGATGTTACAGACGTAGACCGTTACTGCCTTGCTGGTGCGGATAACTTCCGGCATGCCGTTGACCAGCAGATTGGTGATAATGCTCGTGTATAAGCTGCCGGGGCCAATCACAATCAGATCGGCGTTGATGATACTGCGCATCACAGCAGGCAGGGCACGTGCTGATGACGGTTTCAGGTAGAGTCTTTCGATAATGCCGCCCGTGCCAGTGATTGAGGATTCGCCCTCGACATGCCGGACCTTACCTGTTGCTTTATCGCGTATATCGGCCACCAGATGAATATCATCCAGTGTACAGGGTAGGACCTGCCCTTGTATCGCCAGCACCCGTCCTGCTGCCATAGCTGCCTGGTCCATGCTGCCCTGTGTTTCGACCAGTGCCGCCAGAAAGATATTCCCGAAGGTATGTCCTTCCAGTTCACCCCGGTTGAAGCGGAAATTGACGACCTGTGTCATCAGGTCTTCGTCACGAGCGAGGGCGACAATATTGTTGCGAAGATCACCGGGCGGAAGCATCCCCAGTTCGCGCCGCAGCCGTCCCGAACTGCCACCATCATCCCCAACCGCCACAATGGCGGTGATGTTACTGGTCTCGGTTTTCATAGCCCGCAGTGCACTGGGTAAACCCGTCCCGCCGCCAATGGCAACGACCCGTATGCCTTGACGCAACTGGCGGTGTGTCTGGACCAGATATGCCCATTCCGCGAAAGTGCGGTTAGCAACGAGGGGACCCAGTAGAGAACGATTGATACCAATCAGGGCGTAAATAAATAGGGAAATGCCGAGCGCCATCGGAAGCACCACACGCAGCCATACGGGCAAGAATCCCAACGTCAGAATCTCAAACCACAGCGGTGTCCCTTCAACCCTTGCCTCTACCTGCACAAAAAGCACCACCAGCAAATAAGCGATGCCAACACTGATGACCGTCAGGCTGACAATCATCAGGGCTAACCAGCGCTTTACAAAAAGGCCGGGGCGCAGCCAGCGCATCCATTCAAATTCCATTCATCTGACTTTCCGCTAGAGTCTCAATGCCCGTAAATATTATCACATTGCCCACATAAGAAAAGCACACTAGCAGATTGTGAGCAGGTGTTCAAGGTTGGACGAAAAACGCCTGAGTGGGTCCAAATACTATGTCATGCAGGCGTGTGTTGAACGACATGCTGCTCTCCGCTACAATGCGCTCATTGAACGACACGGAGAAGTCAATGCCATTTGGATTCTTGCGCTGGCACTGGATACTGGTGCTGGCCGTTTTGTTGCTAACAGCCACCCTGCAAATCGTTGATCTGGATAAGATTTCGCTGTGGGCCGACGAGGGCTGGACGATTGCGGCTACATTGGAAGACAACCCGGTTGATGTCCTCACCGAGTGGGTTTCCATTGATGTACACCCGCCGCTTTTTTTTCTTGAGTTGTATGTGTGGCGGCAGTTTACGGGTGATACGATTTTTGAAATGCGCTATTTCTCCGTGTTGATAACGCTGCTGGCAACAGCCGTCATGTATAAGACCGGGCAATCGCTGTTCAACAGCAAATTAGCAGGCATCCTCGCGGCGTTTATCTTCGGTGTTCATGATCTGGTAAATGTTCTGACACAGGAGGTACGCCACTATCCGCAGCAGCAATTGACAGTGGCGTTGACGTTGTGGATGTTCTGGCGTTATTACAAGCGTCCCACCCGTGAACGAGGTATTGCCTTTACCGTTGCAGGGGCATTATTGATATGGTCGCATTATTGGGGTGGACTCGTGCTCATCAGTATTGCCATCTTTACCCTGATCACCCGGCGGCAGCAGTTAAAACCGTACCTCCTGTCATTTGCGGGCATCGGGTTATTATTCGCACCCTGGCTGCCCGCCCTTTATGCTCAAATTACCTATGAACGGCCCGACGGATTACCCCATGCTCTGGAAAATTCGTGGCTGGTTTACAAAACGCTGGCCTTTCAGATTATGGGTATCCCTGAATTTTTCTGGCTGGCACTGGCAGCATTTGGGCTTGTTGGCACAGCGTTTACGGCTAACCGTTTCGACTGGACAAAAATCAATCCCGCCAGTGGTTTGCTATTTCTGATCATTGTGATAACCACAGGACTATCGATTGGTTTTAACGAGTTTTACCCCACCCTGTCCTTCCGCTCACTGGCAGTGGTGATTCCGCCGCTGGCGGCACTGGCAGCTTTTGGATTGATGCTGTTTCGTCCCCGTGAGCGACTTGTTCTGGTTATTTTTGTGATTGTACAGAGTCTGTTTACCACGTCGGCTAAACCCGTCGAACGTGCGCCGTGGCCCGATGTTTCTCGATTTCTGGCACAGCATTCGACGGAAGAGGATGTCATTTTATTTGAACTCGACACAGATGAGTACAATGTCGAGTATTACCTGAACCAGCAAACAGATCGCGTCACTTTCGAACACACAGAAACGGATCGTGAGCGGCTGGGCAGTGACTACAATTTGCAAGATGTGCTGCGCGGCGAAGACAGTGTATGGATGGCGAAACTGGACTGGTATTATTATGATATTCGCAGTGACTTGACGCAGCTTGGCTTCACTCAGGTATCACCAGTCATCGCCTGGGATTCATATCTTGGGCGGCCCATTGAAGTTATTCGCTACGAGCGTTTGCCGGATGAGGATGTCGAGCCAGTTTTGACCGTCGGCGAAAGTTTTGCCCTGTATCGCAGTGACATCACCATTCACCCGGAGTGGGTCACAGTCAATTTATTATGGCAGCCGCAGGAAAATCTTGATGACTTCTACACAGTATCGGTTTTTTTGCTACATGAGAGTGGGCAAATTTTAACACCAGAATCCCAGCATGATAGTTATCCATTGGACGGAAAATCTCCTACAATAGATTGGACAGCCAGACAATTCTATTTTGACAGCCACGCGCTCATGACTGAAGACTTACCTGCCGGGCAATATAAAGTCGGTCTCAAAATCTATCGTCCCCTAAACGGCGATTACAGCAATCTGGAGATTCTAGCACCGTCTGACTGTGCTGATGAAGCCTGCACCTATGCAATTCTGGAGGTTTTAACCCTTGAGTGACATCAAGACGTTCTACCTCTTTCATGGCAACGACGAATTTGGCATCGCCGAACAGGTCAAGAGCATGAAAGAGCACATGGAGAACGAATTCAACACCGCCGAGTATGACGGCACGAAAGTCAACCCCGGCGATGTCATCACGGCAGCACGAATTGTGCCGTTTCTGGGCGATAAGCGTCTGGTGATTGTGCACGGCATGTTGGCGCATCTAGGCAAAAAGCAAAAAGGCAATAAGGCCCTGCTGGACGAGCTGGTTGAGGCCCTACCTTCCCTGCCGCCATCGGCGCGTCTGGTATTCGTTGAGAACGAAGAAGTGTCATCAAAACACGCAGTGCTGCGACTGGCAAATGAAAACAAAACCGCCTATGTCAAACTATTTAACATCCCCAAGCAGTTGGGCCGCTGGATTGAGCGCAAAGCAGAAGAACATGGCGCACGAATCGAGCCACAGGCCGCTGCTGCGCTGGCAAATGTCGTGAGCAATGATCTACGGGCGGCTGACAGCGAGATATTAAAGCTGGCGGCCTATGTGGGCAAGGATGGCGTCATCACACCCCACGAGGTTGCCCTGTTAACCTCATACGTCGCGGATGCCGACATTTTTGCGATGGTCGATGCGCTGGGCCAGCGCAATGGTGAGTTGGCCTTGAAACACCTGAAGCGACTGCTGGTCGATAGTGAGCCGCTCAGTTTGTTCGGGATGGTGATTCGCCAGTTCCGGCTCATCCTGCTGGCGCGAGAATGGTTGGATGATGCCGGGAGCGTGTCAGAATTGCCAACTGCGCTTGGCATCCATTCCTTTGTGGCTAAAAAAGTTGCCGCGCAGGCGCGTAACTATAACTCGATTAACGACATCGAGAGCATCTATCGCAACCTGCTGGAGACAGATGTTGCCATCAAAACTGGCAAGGTAGATGATCAGCTTGGCCTTGAGATGTTTGTAACCGGGCTTTCACGCGGCGACTGACTACTCCAACCGCCGGACGCTGCTTCGTTCAATGAGTTGAGTCCCAATCAGAGTCTTGACAGGGGGGCGATCAGGGTCAGCCGCCCGGTCGCGCAGATGACGCAATGCCATCGCGCCCATAAACACCTTATCTACATGCATGGTTGTGAGTGGTGGCATCACTTCTTGAGCAATATCAATGTCGTCAAAACCGACAATCGAGATGTCGTCAGGGATATTCATGCCCCGCTCGCGCACGGCATTCATCGCACCAATCGCCACATTGTCGTTGCAGGCAAAAAGTGCCGTAATAGAAGGATGACGCTTTAGGAGTCGCAGTGTTGCGGCAAACGCATCTTCTCGATCTAGCTCGCCGTCCTCTATATAGATGTGATCGATGCCATGTTGACGCAGCGCCAGCAGATAGCCCTCGCGTCTTTCTCGGATGCTGGGATATGAATCCGGCTGGCTGCCAATCAATCCGATGTGATGGTGTCCATTTTCGAGCAGATAGGACACGGCACTGACAGCACCTTTCATGTTATCAATCAGGACGCTGTCGAACACAACATCATCCGACGTATAGCCATCCACGAGCACGATATTCTGGTTGGTGCGGCGGCTGATGTCGGCAATCGTTTCTTCAAGAAAAGCCCCGATGACAATCACACCGTCCACAATATCATCCAACAGCATCGCCGGGAAATTGGTGGCGTGATTTCGCGTATCCACTTCCATATTGGCATACATCAGGTTGATATTATGACGCTGGCATTCGCGCTCAACGCCTGCCAGAATATATGAATAAAACGGGTTCACAATTAAAGGATCATTATCACGACTTTTGGTGATAACTCCCACTGTTGACAGTTTGTAGGTAAGCGTACCATCCGCTTCAACCTTTTGTTTATAGCCAAGCTCGGCGGCGACTTTCATGACATGTTGTCGCATCTCGGCTGAGACATTCGGCTTGTTGTTCAGGACTTGCGAGACCGTGCTTAAGGAAACGTTGGCTTCTTTAGCAATATCTCTCAGAGTAACTTTTCTGGGCATTGCATCTACTCATTTGATTCTATCGAACATTATCGAACTTGTTCGATAACATTTTCAATGTTAAGATAATCGCATTGCTTTGTCAACAACACACAACTATTAAAACATAGTTTGACATTCGGAGAAAAATAATGTCTGAAATGGCTCGTGCTTCGGTAAAAATAATTGGCGATTCTCTGCCCAATATTCCCTGGCAGGATCGACCTATAGATTCAAGTGATGTTGTCTGGCGGTACGGCCACAATCCGATTATTCCGCGTAACGCAACGCCGACCTCCAACAGCATCTTCAACAGTGCCGCCGTCGCATTCAATGGCAAGTTTGCCGGGGTGTTTCGCGTGGATGACACATGCCGTCTTATGAACTTGCATGTGGGTCACAGCGAAGATGGTATCCAGTGGGACATCGCGCCGGAACCCATTGAGTGGAAGTTCGATGATCCCGAACTTGCCCGGATGGTCCATCGCTATGATCCACGTGTGGTCTGGCTTGAAGATAGGTATTATGTGACTTGGTGCAATGGTTATCATGGCCCCACCATTGGCATCGGCTATACCTATAATTTTGAGGAATTCACCTTCGTTGAAAATGCCTACCTGCCCTATAACCGCAATGGCGTTCTCTTCCCGCGTAAGATCAACGCCAATTTTGCCATGTTCAGCCGTCCCAGCGATACCGGACATACCCCATTCGGCGACATTTTCTACAGTGAAAGCCCGGATATGATCTATTGGGGCAAGCATCGCTTTGTGATGGGTCCCAAAAGCTGGCGCTGGGAAAGCACCAAAATCGGCGCTGGTCCCATTCCGATTGAGACTAACGAAGGCTGGCTGCTCATTTATCATGGTGTGCTAACCTCATGTAATGGTTACGTCTACAGCATGGGGGCAGCACTCCTTGATCTTGATCAACCGTGGAAAGTGACTCATCGAGCCTCCCCATATCTGATGTCACCACAGATGACCTACGAGTGCGTCGGTGATGTTCCGAATGTCGTTTTCCCCTGTGCGGCTTTACATGATCCTGATACCGGACGTATTGCCATTTACTATGGTGCCGCTGACACTGTCACCGGGCTGGCTTTCGCCCATGTGGATGAACTCGTGCATTTTGTGAAGACGAACTCAGAAGTTTAGTCGCTTGCTGTGGCATCCTGAACGCAGAAAACATTACGCGGGGACGCCACAGCATAAAAGTTTGTAGAATCCTGATAAGTGACCTTATCACGAATCTAAAGTTCAAGACTGATTTACCCTCTCACGAGACTCCCGGCAATCTTTCATACGTTAACGCTGCAAACTGCCTCGCCAGAGCGTATCGACAGGTGTAAAATAGGCGTAAAAAGTGGTGAGTTGGTAACGATGCTTAAACAGTTGATTATAGTCGCTCTGATAGTCACGGTCGCCTCGCCATCTCTTACTATTAAAAGCCAATCATCCGGGACAATTTACTACGTTCATCCAGATGGTGGATCTCCTGAGCAATGCACAGGATTATCGCCAGAACCTTATTCCGGGCAAGGTATGAAGCAACCCTGTGCCTGGGATCATCCATTTCGCGCGTTGCCACCGGATAGTGAACCTCTGATAAAAGGCGGCGATACCCTAATTATAGCCAACGGGAGTTATATGATGGGTTAC
>JAKEEQ010000310.1 GCA_022616515.1 Chloroflexota bacterium
ACTTGTCATTGAACTGTCCTCCTAAGTTGGTTGGTTTGCTGACTTCCCATCTTGGGAGACAGTTCTTTTTTGTCAACCCTATTTCACATAGAGCGTATCTAAGAAAAACAGGAGATCCCAGCAGATTATTGAGGTGAAAAGTACCAGTAATACCAGGATTGAGAACCTCATAGAACGGCGAGCAATTCTATTCTTGAGCATGTTTACATTTCCTATCTTCCTTTCAGTCAGTGTACGCTATTGAGGAAAAGAGAGTAGATCAAGCACGGTTATATCCGTAATTACACTGCCATATTGCCATTTGCTCATCAAGAATCCAGCCGAGAGGCGGCAGTTTGGCACCAGTTCGAGCTATACGCAAAAATAGAAACTGGTGATTATCCAAGGTCGCCTTTGGTCAGCAGCATATTGAACGGATGGAATCTTCCGAATCAATCTGCAATTTCACTCATTGTTTCGTGATAGACAATCCCTCTTTCTGCCAAACCTTTCCGCAGAAAGGTCATACATTCCGGATATTTGCCCATATATTCGGGCGGGGAAATTCCCTTATGCGTATAGAGACCCTCAGCGATCATTCGGAGTGCCAGCGTGGCGGTATAGCCAGTCGTGCGAGCCATTGAAATCACATCCGTATCCGGGCAGTACCTGTCGAACATGTCAATCGTGTATCTCAATTTTTGCCCGTCTTTTTCACCCTCAATGATCAACTGAAAAATGGTAATATCTGCCTCGCCCGGTTTTAGTTTCCAATTTGGGAATAAGATTTGTGCGGTCACTTCAAGCGGGCTGACCTTCATCCCCTTGATCTCGATGCTCTCGTCTTTCGAAAAGAATCCCAGTTCCCGTAATACAGTCATCTTCTCGATATGACCGGGATACCGCAGTGTTTTCTCTTTCATGTTGGGGGCATCAACGGTTTGAGCCAACGTTCGCAGTCCGTCAGTATTGAATGCTTCAAGCGTGCCAATTTTAGGAAAGAAAATAAGCTCTGGATCAGACATCGCTGGACGCACGACCTGACGACCATTCTCGATGTACCGGGCAGGGTGAATGTATTCTTCAATGACATCGATGGGAGAGAAGACGGCCTTGTATTCGCTCGGCCACTCTCTAATCTCAGGCAGGCCGCCAACATAGATCACGATACTCTCAACCGAGTCAAGTCTCCGCGCCACATCCATAATCAATGCATTACTCATGCCGGGGCAGATTCCGCAGTCCATGATCATGGTGACGTTGTGGGCTTTAGCCAGCTCATCCAACGCAAAGGGATCTTCCTCATAAAATGCAATGCAGGTACTATTTTTCCCCGCATTGATAATAGCCTTGGCGGTTTCAAATCCCATAAACCCCGGCACCGCATTGATGACAAGGTCGTAGCCGCTCACCAGACCAGTCACATCTTCCGAGTTTGACAAATCTTGCTGGATAATTGATAGCTCAGGGCACTTCGCCTTAACATTGTTTAGAGCGTCAGCACTGTAATCTACAACAGTTACTTCGAATTCTTCATCATGATTCAAATCAATTGCCATGGGAGCGCCGACCAATCCGGCACCTAATACAACAACCTTCATATTGTGCTCGTGGAGTTTCCTGGGTGAAAAGTTTCACATATTTTATGTCAGAAGCGTACCGAACCACAACAAATTCAATTAACTGCTGGCTTGATGAAAACCACTTCCCAGGTAGACTTGACTGAGTACCACCACCCTTCCCCTATTTATGGATGCCCACGGACGACAGGTCGCAGTTTGTTGTGGTAGGGGAAAAATAGGAAGGTGTCCTGAGCACTTGCTCAATGTACGCAAACTCTAGAACCTACCGGCCACCTGAAATGTATATCTTATAGCCGCCCAATGTGGCGGTTTTTTGTTTCCTAATCCCATCACCTTAACGAGGGGCACATGCGCCGTGTCCCTCAAGGAAGACTATTATGCGCCAAATTTTGATCACCACGCTTTTCACAGCGTTAGTGGTGGTTGGCTTACCTGTTTCCGGGCAGGACGGCCCCACAACCATCATTGAAATCGAGCACGACGGTTTCACCTATGAGGTGCGTGTCTATGTTCCATCTACTTACGACGCCAGCACGGAGATTCCGCTCATGCTGGCCTTCCATCCCGGATTTTCCAGTGCAGAGGCCATGCAGCGCCTGACTGCGTTTGATACGCTGGCTGAGGAAAGCGGTGTCATCATCGCCTATCCCGACAGCATCGTTGGCTATTGGGATTACGGAGGCGGGCTGTCAGAGTGGGAGGCAGTGAACGACGTTCGCGATCATCTGGGTTATGCCGAAAATGTCTATGAGACGCTTCTGAAACAGTACGCTATCAGCGATGTATATATGGCGGGCTTCTCCAACGGCTCGCGCATGGTGATGCGGCTGGCCTGTGAGCATCCTGATTGGTTTGCCGGGGCGGGAGTAGTGGCGGCGGGCATTAGCAGCGAAGTGATGGCTGCCTGCCTGGAAGATGCCAGCATCCCAATATATTACGAACATGGCACTGGTGATGAAACTGTGCCCTTTGAAGGCAAGCCGCTCACCGATGGGGGGCAGATTATCAGCCATGCGCTGTCGGCTACTGATATGACCACCTTCTGGGCGATGCAGAATCAATGTGAGTTGGAGCCGGTCATCACCGATCTGGAAGACCCCAATCCCGACGATATGGTTATCGTATGGGAAATTTTGTTTGATGCCTGCGCAACCGGACATAACGTGGTGTTCTATGCGATGTTGGGCGGCGGGCATAGCTGGTCCGGGGCGGTGACACTCTTGCAAGTCGAAGATCACGTGCCAAGCCACAACACCAGCGAGGGTATGTGGTCGTTTTTCGGATTGGATACGCAGGATTAGGAATCGCTGCAACGCTGGGTAGATGTCAATCACCTGCCCATTTTTGAGTTAATCCGGGTCGTCCTCTAGATGGGCGGTTTCCAGCCATTCCATTGCCTGTTCCGGCGTGACAAATACTTGCAGTTCCAGGCCCTTTTCATGATAGTGTTTACGGAGGTCGGCCATTGTTTCGCGGCCCGCGTAGTCTTCGGGCACGACAATCGCCCAATATTTCCAGCCCGCTGCCAGCGCCCGCACGCCCCAATCCGACGTTGACCATTCCACATCCTCTTCAGGGATGGCAACGTTCTTGCGGTCATCGGAGAGCCATTTGGTGATGCCGTACTGCTTCATGGTCTCAACGCCCGTATTGAGATAATCGCGAAACACTTTTCCTGCAATCGGCTGGTGAAAGGTGTGGTAAATCATGTCCTTTTCGGGCGAGACTTTCATGGTGACATATTCATTGTCGACGACAGTAATCCACGACATCTTGATTTCTCCTGTGCTGAACGTGAGAAGCAAACGTGAATTTACCCTTTTCAGGTCATCGAGGCAAAATTCAAGGGGACTGTTGTTAGTTGTTACCAGCGCGGGTGAGTGGGATGCGGCTGTTGGCGCGATAAGTGAGCAGACGTGTGAATTTGGTGAAGCCCAGACGCGGGTAATTCGCATCCGTGCTGGCGTTATCCACCGCATAGATAAGCTGAGCCTCTTCTTCCAGTGCTTTTTCAACGCAGACCTGAAGGAGCGCATCTTCAATGCCAAAGCCGCTCCAATTCGGTGCAACGGTTGGCGTGTCGATGTGTGCCGTCTCATCTTGAATCATCACCCGCCCTGCTCCGATAGGCGTTTGCTTATTCACAGCAAGCCACAGGCAATTTTTAACCGGAACGGGCACATCGGGTTGTCCAGATAATTCGCGCCACTGCTGGCGTTGATTATCGGTTGTGACAGGTACGATTTTGACGTGATCTACCAGTGGTTTTGTGACAGGCTGCCCGAACAATAATTCGTCCGGCAGGCTGGGGCCATAAAAGGGTTCAAAGAGCCAGATTTGCCAATCTTCTTCGGGGACTAGCCCCTTAATTTCAAGCTGGCGCTTGAACGCTTCTGGAAAGAGTGTCTGTAGAAACTGGAATTTCGGCTGGCGGCTGTGGTCATTGAGGTACACAAAGGCATCCTCAATGTCCTGACTACGGGTCCAGGCCACACCATGATGCGGAATAACGACGTTGTAAACTGGTTCGTTGATCTGAGGGTGATAAATTACCCCGACCGTGCTCATCTGAATGTATTCCGCGCCCGCACTCAGGCATTGTTGTAGTAGATTCTGCTGGACAGCACGCAAGCGCTGCCTTTCATTCTTGTCGAGTGTTGGCATACGAAATCTTTAGCTATGGCGGAAACCATGTCCTTATGCTTATCAGTGTAGAGGTTTTCCAGCGCCTATAGTGATATAGCTTGGTTACGATACCGGGTGAATCCGGTTTGAACGTTAATTTCGCATAGACGCACTGAACCACTACCTACACATGTTAATCCTTTAAGCCGCGAAATCAATCTTCAGTATTTGTTTTTAACAAACATTTACACGATGACCCGTTTCCCACCATTACAATGAAGACACGTGTAACTAAATGTAACTCTACATTAGCATTATTTATTTGGAGGTACAACAATGACATCCCCCAATGGCATGGTATCAGAATGCCCATGCTGTGACAGATGTTTTGATACACTGTCGGATCTGCTTGTCCATATGAAGATCAAGCACACTGAACAGGAGATCCTACGCTGCACGGGAAAAGTCGGGACACCTTTGAAAGCAACAGTTGCCTAAAACAGCGACAGTTGTTTAGGCTTGGGCGGAGGCGGCGAATCATCTGGCGGGTTCTGCTCCAATTCTTCGATAAGCGCCTTCATCTTCTGAAAATCAGCCGCCATCACATCGCGCAGACCCGGATCGCGCAAGGCTGCCGCCGGATGAAACAGCGGGAAAAAAACACGTCCGCCCTCACGCACGGGCTGCCCATGAACCTTTGAAATCTGGGCTTTTGGTAAAAAATAGGCCATGCTGAACCGTCCGAGCGTGGCAATAATCCTGGGTTTGATGACCTGAATTTGACGCTCCAGGTATGGCTCACACGCTTCAATTTCGCTGAGGAATGGATCGCGATTTCCGGGTGGTCGGCAGCGTACAATATTGGTGATGTAGACATCACTACGCTTCAGACCAATGCCCGCCAATAAATCTGTCAAATACTTTCCTGACGCTCCGACGAATGGCTCGGCATGCTGATCTTCGTGAAAGCCGGGAGCCTCTCCCACAAACATGATGTCAGCGTTGACCGGGCCACTTCCCGGCACGGCGTTGGTGCGGCTTTCATGCAGGCTGCATTTCGTGCAGACACGAATTTCAGCGTTGATTTCCTCCAATAGTGACTGCTGAGTGGTGTCTGGCATGGGTTCCTCCCTGACAACCATTTTCCATTGATGATACCCACCCTCTGCGTCAGCGACAAGTCAATCCGTGCTACATTGCCGGGCGCAGGATTAGTCTTTCTCGCGCCACAGGACATCGCGCATCAAAATGAGCAGCAGACCAAGAATCAGACAGGTAAAGCCAAAGACAACCGTCATAAAAACCTCCTTAAAAGAGGGACGGCTCGTGCTGGACAGCTATTACATTGGTAGGTGTCTCCACGACAAAGATCATTGTTATTCCTCAAGGATGGTTTAGACTTTGTTACGCCGCAAATCATTCCACATGAGGACAAGCAGTAAGCCGAGTATAAGGAAATTAAAGCCGAGGACGAGGAAGAGTAGGATAAGACCTCCTGATTTAGATAATACGCTCTATGTGAAATTAAAAAGCAACGTCAGCATCCCATTGAAAAGACTGAACATCAATGCTAAAGCGTGTGTACAAGATGCGTTTGAGTAAATG